>JAQXEB010000245.1 GCA_029251065.1 Luminiphilus sp. | reverse complement strand
CGGGGACGATTCAGAACGATATTTTAAAAGAGTTTATGGTTCGTAACACCTATATTTATCCGCCGACCTCCAGCATGCGCATTATTGGTGACATCATCGCGTACTGCTCTAACAATATGCCGCGGTTCAATACCATCTCTATTTCGGGTTATCACATGCAAGAGGCGGGTGCGAACGCGGCACTTGAGCTTGCCTACACATTGGCTGACGGTAAGGAATACATTCGTACTGCGATTGCGGCCGGACTCAAAATCGATGACTTTGCACCACGCCTGTCATTTTTCTGGGGCATCGGCATGAATTTCTATACGGAAATCGCCAAGATGCGTGCGGCGCGTTTACTGTGGGCGGAAATCGTTAGCGAGTTTAATCCGAAAAACTCTAAAAGTTCGATGTTGAGAACACATTGTCAGACGTCGGGCTGGTCTCTGACCGAGCAGGACCCCTACAACAACATTGTGCGGACGACCATAGAGGCCATGGCTGCTGTGTTTGGCGGTACTCAAAGTCTGCACACTAATGCGCTCGATGAGGCGATTGCCTTGCCCTCAGAGTTCGCGGCCCGGATAGCGCGTAATACACAGCTTGTCCTCCAGGAAGAGACTGGGATCAGTCAGGTGGTTGATCCGTGGGGTGGTTCGTACATGATGGAGTCCTTGACCAGTGAGATGGCTGATAAAGCGAGAGCGTTGATTGCGGAAGTGGAAGAAGCCGGTGGGATGGCCCAGGCCATCGAAACGGGCCTGCCAAAACTCCGCATAGAAGAGGCTGCGGCGAAGAAACAAGCGCGCATCGACCGAGGAGAAGACGTGATCGTCGGTGTGAATAAATATCAAATTGACGAGCAAGACGAAGTTGATATTCTCGAAGTTGACAACGATGCCGTCCGAGAGGCGCAGATTGCGCGGCTAAAATCGATCAAAGTGTCGCGTGATAGTGCCAAAGTGAGTGACAGTTTGGCCGCTCTGACAGCGGCGGCTAAGGCGGGGACGGGTAACTTACTGGAACTCGCCGTTGAAGCGACGCGCAATCGCGCGACCGTTGGTGAGATTTCAGATGCGCTCGAGGCACATTTTGGTCGCTTTGTCGCCAGCGCGCAGACCGTCTCTGGCGTTTATGGTGCCGCTTATGAGAACGACCAGCAATGGAAGCAAATAGGGATGGACATCGATCATTTTGTAGAGCAGCACGGACGAAGACCTCGGATGCTGGTAGCAAAGATGGGTCAAGACGGTCATGACCGAGGCGCGAAAGTCGTTGCGACTGCGTTTGCCGATGTGGGGTTTGACGTTGATCTTTCACCGATGTTCTCGACCCCTGAAGAAGTCGCGCGCCAAGCCATGGAGAATGACGTCCACATTGTTGGTGCATCGAGTCTCGCTGCAGGACACAAGACACTGGTGCCTCAGCTGATCGAAGCGCTCAAGGCAGAAGGGGCCGATGATATTGTGGTCATTGCGGGGGGTGTTATTCCGCAGCAGGATTATCAATACCTTTACGATGCCGGTGTCACGCTGATCTTTGGTCCCGGTACGCCTATCCCAGAGGCCGCGCGGAAGGTGTTGGATGCCGTTAACGTCAACAGCTGAAGCCATACTTGCCGGGAATCGGCGCGCGCTAGCTAAAGCGATTACGCTGGTCGAAAGCTCGCGGGCCAAAGACAGGGAAGCGTCTCAACAACTCCTAAATGAGCTACTGCCGCACACGGGGAAAAGTCTGCGTTTGGGGATTACGGGAGTGCCAGGAGTTGGCAAATCCACGTTCATTGAAACATTTGGGCAGCACGTCATTGCCGAGGGGCACAAAGTTGCGGTCTTGGCTGTCGACCCCAGTTCACCCAAGGCGGGTGGTTCTATTTTGGGTGACAAAACCCGTATGGAACTCCTATCACGAGATTCGCGTGCGTTCATTAGACCGTCGCCGGCAGGGCGTGCTTTGGGTGGGGTCGCACTGAAGACTCGTGAGTCGATGCTTCTCTGCGAGGCCGCGGGCTTCGATGTTGTTATCGTCGAGACCGTCGGCGTCGGACAATCCGAGCACCAAGTTGGCAGCATGGTCGATTTCTTTTTAATTCTCTTGCTGCCCGGGGGTGGCGATGAGCTTCAAGGTATAAAGAAAGGAATCTTAGAGCTCGCTGACGCCATCATGATTAATAAAGCGGATGGTGAAAGTGCAAGCCTTGCTCGGAAAACCAAACTTCACTATCAGACGGCCATGTCACTGCTAAGCACCGGTGACTTTTGGACGCCCGAGGTTCACACCTGCTCAGCGCTCAAGCAAGAGGGCTTAACGGAGTGCTGGGCGATGATGCGACGTTACCAGGAGGAGGCTGCAGGTCATGGCGTATTCGATCAAAAAAGGGCCGAACAAAACGTACAGTGGATGTGGCAGTTAACTGATGAAATGTTACGTCAGCAGTTGCACGATAACGCCGCGATCAGTGCGCAATTGTCTGAGGTTCTGGTTCAGGTTAGTGCCGGCGAACTGACGCCTGTTACCGCGGCTAACCGTATCATCGCTCAGCTTAGGCAGTCCTGAGAGGATGCGGTTTCTGGCACTGGATAAGCTGATTAATGTTCAAGACGGTTACCGACAACGGTTTAAAATTGATTCGCTGGACCTCGTTCTCGTGAGAGAGGCCGGCGAGATCAGCGCGTTTGCGGCGCTATGTCCTCACCAAGAACAGTCGTTGGAGCATGGCCAAATCGAATCTGGGGTTATTTATTGCCCACGACACGGTTTTGCCTTTTCGTTGACCAGCGGTGAGCACCTCTCGGGACAATGTGCCCGTTTGGCGATATACACCGTGCACTACGAGGGGAATGAGGTGGGAATTCTTCTCGAAGGTTAGTGTGAAGCGCCCAACTCAGGCTCTTCGACAAACCCCAGTAGCCACCACTTAGCGACGATGGCGCGCTGACGTGTGTCCAATGATGCGGTTGACAGACTACGCCCTGAGCAGAGCGTAGAG
>JAQXEB010000244.1 GCA_029251065.1 Luminiphilus sp. | reverse complement strand
AGTTTCGCCCTACGCTCAGCAATGAGCTTGTTGTCTTCTTCGTTCGGTGTGGTCACTGCGTCAGTCATAAGTCGTCCTAACCTATAGGCCTTTTTTCAACGAGGCCTCAATAAAGGGGTCGAGCGCGCCGTCTAAAACGGCTTGCGTGTTTCGATTTTCAACACCCGTGCGCAAATCTTTGATTCGCGAATCATCCAACACGTACGAGCGAATTTGACTGCCCCAGCCAATATCCGCCTTGCTGTCTTCCATCGCTTGCTTTTCAGCGCTGCGCTTTAGCATCTCCATCTCGTAGAGTTTCGCTCTGAGCTGTTTCATCGCACTGTCTTTATTTTGGTGCTGTGACCGCTCTGTCTGACAGCTCGTGACAATGCCAGAGGGCTCGTGAGTAATACGAACAGCGGAATCCGTAGTATTGACGTGCTGACCTCCTGCACCCGACGAGCGATACGTATCGATGCGCAAATCGGCCGGATTAATATCAATGTCGATATTGTCATCGATTTCTGGCGACACGAACACGGACGAGAACGACGTGTGTCTCCGACCACCACTGTCAAATGGCGACTTGCGCACCAGACGATGCACACCGGTCTCAGTTCGCAACCATCCGAAGGCATATTCACCCTCAAACTGCACCGTTGCGCTCTTAATTCCGGCCACGTCTCCCGCAGAGACTTCCGTTAATCTCGCCTTAAAGCCTTTGCTTTCGCCCCACCGCAAGTACATTCGAAGTAGCATCTCGGCCCAGTCTTGCGCTTCTGTGCCGCCTGAGCCCGCCTGAACATCGAGAAACGCATTATTGGGGTCCATTTCACCCGCAAACATACGACGGAATTCAAGCGTCTCGAGTTGGGCCAGGAGCTTTTCAATGTCATGACCCACTTCATCAGCAGTTTCCTGATCATCTTCAGCCTGCGCCATTTCAAGCAAGGCCTCGCCGTCTTCATGGCCCGAATCGAGACTCTCTATCGTGTGAACGACCAGCTCCAAGGAAGCGCGCTCCCGACCTAAACTTTGTGCGCGATCCGGGTCATCCCAAACACTGGGCTCGGCGAGCTCGAGCTCTACCTCGGCGAGTCGCTCTTTCTTAGTAGCAAAGTCAAAGATACCCCCGAAGCACATCTGTTCGTGTCCGAATATCTTTTAACTGATTAATCAGAGGAGCGATTTCCACGTTCAATCCCGGTCATGTTACGCGGCGCAGAGTGTAGCCGAGCGCGAACCTTTGTTCCAGAAAATCAGCCCGCGGCCTCAGCCCACAACGCCTCGATCTGAAGCTGTAATCGTCGCTCGCCGCGATACTCATTCACACAAGGTCGATACACGCAGCGCAGCGCGTTTGGCTTATCTCGCGTCCACGTTTCAACCTCCGCATTGAACGCGATGGCGTCGATCAATCCGGCCTCAGTAAATAACCTGAACTTTAAATGTTTCTCACCCACCACGCGCATATCAGAAATAGTGAACACGCCCTCAAAAGACGGCGCTTCAAACGCCTGTCCCCAAGGCCCACCGGACTCAAGAGCCTCGGCGAGTTCCAGCGTCAGGTCTGATTGGGCGAGCTGGCCATCGGTCACCGTCACTTGATCCGGAAGGCTCCCCTTTAGCGCCTGCGCGACGACACGATTAAAGACCTCCCTAAACCTTGGCAGATCGTCTTGTGAGAGGCTCAGGCCCGCGGCCATCGCATGGCCACCAAACTTGGTGATTAAGTCCGGCGTTGATGTTGCCACGCGGTCAAGCGCGTCTCGTAAGTGAACACCGGGAATAGAACGACCTGAGCCTTTCAGCTCGCCATCGCCCGACTGAGCAAAAACGATCGTCGGTCTGTGGAAACGCTCACGGATCCTCGATGCCAAAATACCCACAACGCCCTGGTGCCAGTCTTCGCGAAACAACGACAACGCAAAGTCTTCATTGCCAACCGACAGATCACCCTTTTCCAGAAGCGCCATCGCATCCGTCTGCATTGTGCGCTCTATTTCTTTTCGTTCTTTATTGAAGTCATTTAGTTGTGTCGCCAATGTCCGCGCTGACGCTGACGATTCGGCCAGCAAACACTCGATACCCACAGACATGTCGTCTAATCGACCGGCTGCGTTAAGCCGAGGACCGGCAACAAATCCAAGATCGGTTGAAGACACCTGACTAATGTCACGACCCGCGACCTCAAAAAGCGCCTCTATGCCGGGACGCGCTCGCCCACTGCGCATACGCGCTAAGCCCGCAGCCACCAATGTACGGTTATTCTTGTCCAG
>JAQXEB010000243.1 GCA_029251065.1 Luminiphilus sp. | reverse complement strand
ACGCCTGCAATGTATTGCCAGTTACCGTAGTTACTGCCGACGTCGTAATCGATGAGGTGTTTTTCGAAGAAGGCTGCACCAAACCGCCAGTCGCCCTCCAGTTCATTGATCAGGCAACTCGCCACGATTTGACGGCCGCGATTGCTCATCCAGCCGGTGGCGACAAGTTGGCGCATGAGCGCATTAACAATCGGGTGGTTGGTGTCGCCCGCACACCAGCGAGCAAAGTTGCGAGGCTCAAACGTCGAGCGCCTCGGCTTTCCCGTTTTACCTGAAAGTGAAAACAGCGACTTTCCGTCTGCCTGCGCGCGCCAGTAGAAAAACTCGCGCCATAGCAGCTCAAAGAACAGCCAGTAAGTTGACTCGTTGGCGGTGTTTTCGCGCTCAAAATTGAAAATTGCATGGGCAACTTCTCGCGCTGACAAATTACCGTTGGCCAGCCAGGGCGAGAAGGTACTGGACCCGTCAAATCCGTCGAGACAGTTACGCGTGGCTTTGTAGGTGGTGATCGCTTCATCATCAAAAATAAACTGTTTTACACGTCTCAGACCTGCTGCTCGACCGCCTGGAATAGGCAGCCCTGGGTGCGGCTTATTGTTCGACAAAGGAATGTCATCAAACTGTGCAGACGGGGGTGCGGGGAGATGCGCTAGTGCTGGTCGAGGTCCTCTGACCAGGAGCTTTTCGACTTTGCGCCTAAAGGGAGAGAACACCAGAGGCAGGTCGTCCAGGGTCATGGGTAAGTCAAGCTCGGCAAAGAGGGTGTTACCGCGATGGACTTGCACGGGTATATCCAGTCTGTCAGTGAGGTAATCAACAGCGCATTTTTCTTCCCAGCCCGGATGGTCACTCACGCTGACTTCCGTGATTCCAAAACGCTCGACGAGGTGAGGGATCACCAACTCTGCTGATCCCTCAAGCACCAGCAGGTCCTGACCCATCTGCTGTAAGTCGTTCCTAAGCGCGATCAGTGATTCGCGCAGGAAGCGCTCGCGCTGGGGCCCGATGCCGGTCAGGTTGCACCATGGCTTTGGCTTTGGCATCAGGTAAAGGCAGAGCAGTGAGTCCGAGGCTGCGTGACTTGCAAGCGCTGGGTTGTCGTTGAGTCGTAGGTCCGATCTGAACCAGTGAAGATGGCGCATTTAATGTTGCCTCGTGTCTCTTACCTTCTGTACTCGAGCCAGTAGCAGTCAGACGTCTGGGGCGTGTTATTGAACCACGACGAAGGCGCGACGCTCACCCGCTGTTTTTTTTGCATTCAAACGCTGAGTAGGTCTATGCTTCCCGCACTTTTTTGAACAAGGGTTTCAACATGAGCTCCCATGACGCACTCCTGAGTCCGGTCAACGTAGGTGGTCTTCAGCTTAGCAACCGTGTCGTTATGGCACCCATGACTCGGAACCAGTCTCCGGATAACACACCCACTGACGGCAATGTCGAGTACTACCGAAAGCGTGCGGCGGGCGGTGTGGGTTTAATTGTGACCGAGGGCACCTGTGTCGATCACATCGCGGCCAGCGGTTATCCTGGCGTTCCTTATATTCATGGGGAAGAGCGACTCGCCGGTTGGAAGCGCGTTGTGGATGCGGTCCATCAAGAGGGCGGTAAGATTGCGCCGCAGCTTTGGCACGTGGGTGGCATGCGTAAGCGCGGTGTGCTTCCTGAAGGCGATGTCGATGGCTACGCCCCATCGGGCATGAATGTCCCTGGAAAGGTCAACCGACATACGATGACAACATCCGATATTGATGATGTTATTGCCGCCTTTGCTAAGGGGGCGCGCGACTCACAAGCCATTGGCTTTGACGCAATCGAAATACACGGTGCTCACGGTTATCTGCTGGATCAGTTTCTGTGGGAGGGCACCAATCGCCGCGGTGACACTTACGGTGGCTCTATGGCAGGGCGCGGTCAGTTTGTCGCAGAGCTCGTCGCCGCCTGTCGCGCCGAGGTCGGAAAGGACTTCCCGATTATTCTTCGATGGTCGCAGTGGAAGCAACAAGACTACACGGCTCGTCTTGCGCATACCGAAGAGGCACTCGCGGGCTTCCTTGAGCCTCTCGTGGATGCCGGCGTGGATTTGTTTCACTGTAGTCAGCGCCGATTTTGGGAGCCTGAATTCGACGGCAGTGACCTCAATCTTGCCGGTTGGGTCAAGAAATTGACCGGCTTACCCACCATTACCGTGGGCAGTGTCAGCCTTGATGCAGACTTTATTCCGGATCCCGGTGAGGTGGGCTTCAGTGCGGCGAAGCCCGCGTCGCTTGATCGACTGATTGCAATGTTGGAGCGTGGCGATTTCGACTTGGTCGCCGTCGGTCGAGCGCTGATTGCTAATCCCGATTGGGTCAAAGTGGTTGAGCGAGGTGATCTCAACCATTTGGCCGCATTTGAAAAGCCAATGTTGATGACCCTTGACTGACACGAGCGCCCGTAGATTGCCGCAAAATGCAGGCTGCAATCGCACGGCCTGGTTTGGACATAATTCTGTAATTTGTGCGCCCTATTATTGGCGCTTCATGAGAGTAACGATCGCATAGTGCAAAGCCGCTAGCCAACAATTTTTCCCGCTAAAGAGGTTAAGTAAATGCCCAAGTCCCTGAGGTACATTTCCGCCGCTGTAACGATAGCAATATCGCTCGGCGTGTCTGTTAACGCGTTTGCAAATACGACGACGTCGTCGATTCGCGGTAACGTTGCTGCCGACACTGGTGAGTTGTTTGCGAACGCGTCGATTACGATTACGCACACGCCTTCAGGCACGGTTTCAACCACCACCACCAACGCCAGTGGATCGTTTTCTGCGAGAAGCCTTCGTGTTGGAGGTCCCTACTCTATCGAGGTTTCAGGCCCAGACTTCAAAGACGTGAAGATTGATGATGTTTATCTGAGTTTGGACTCCGCACTTAATTTACCCGTCAGTGTGCGAGCAAACGGCGCGGTAGAGGAAGTGTTGGTGATCGGACAGGCGCTAGGTGGCGATGGTTTCCGTAATGATGGTCTCAGTACATCGCTCGGCCTGAAAGCCTTACAAGAAGTTATCTCAATCGATAGAGACATCACAGACGCCGCTCAGCTTGATCCATTTGCCGCGGTCAATGTACAGAGTGGTGGCGCTAAAGAGCTGACCATTGCCGGCGCGAATAATCGGTTTAACTCGTTAACGATCGACGGCGTCGCGTTGAATGACAGATTTGGTTTGAATGCAAATGGTTATCCATCGCAGCGCTCGCCTATTTCTTACGATGCTATTGAGTCACTGTCGATACAAACGGCGCCTTTTGACGTGGAGTACAACGGTTTTACTGGCGGCACTATCAACGCAGTAACGAAGTCAGGCACTAACCGATTCGAAGGCTCTGTGGCCTACTACTCTACTGACGACAGTATGATTGGTGATAAGAACGGTGATGATGAGTTTGACTTTAATTTCGAGGAAGAGACTCTTGTTGCGACACTTGGCGGTCCCATCATCAAGGATAAACTCTTCTTCTTCGTCGCTTACGACAAATATGAGGAAGTTGCTCCATTGCAACGAGGTCCTGCAGGTTCCGGAGCGCTAAATACCGAAGCCGGCATTACGTCGGACGATGTGGCTCAAGTTGCTCAGATTGTCAGTGACGTATGGGGCTTTGATATTGGCGGCTTCAATAAGGGGCCAGCGGAAGACGAAAAGATCCTCGCTAATATCGACTGGAACATCAGTGACAATCACCGCGCTAAGCTCACTTATATCCAGACGAAAGGCAATACTATTAGGGAGCAAAACGGCAATAATTTCCTCGCTTCAGACAATAGATTAGGGGCATCTTCGGCGTGGTATGACCGTTCGGAAGAAGTAGAGAGCGTTATCGGTCATGTCTTTAGTGATTGGACTGATAACTTTTCAACCGAATTAAAGATCGCCAGTACAACTCAGGCTACAGGGCAGGACTCGCTCAACGGCGCTGAGTTCCCATCAATGGCCGTTTTCTTACGAGAATTAGACGGAGATGAGAACTACTTGGTGTTTGGCCCAGACCGGTTCCGGCACGGCAATGAGCTTGATCAGGACTTCTTTCAGATTAAGTTTGTCGCGGAGTATTCGATGGGTGACCACCTCTTGAAGGCAGGCATCGAGCGTGAGGAAGTAGACGTTAACAACTTATTTGCTCAGAACTCCGAGGGGTCCTATGTTTTTGACAGCGTGGCAGACTTGCAGAACGCCACGGCATCGGGCTTGCTTTACAACAACGCCATTACCAATGATGAAAATGACTTGCGAGCTATTTGGGGTTATGACTACACCTCGATTTACATTCAGGACAGCTGGAATGTTAACGCAGACCTCGACGTCGATTTCGGTCTGCGCTATGACCGGTATGCAAGCAATGGGTCCATCAGAACTAATAATAATTTCGTTCAACGCTATGGGTTTGCTAACACAAAGGATATCGATGGCTTGGATGTCGTTTTGCCGAGAGTGTCTTTCAAGTGGTACGCCTCTGAAAGCACCACTGTTCGGGGCGGTATTGGCGTATTCAGCGGTGGCTCTCCTGGCGTATGGATCTCCAACAGCTACTCCAACGACGGTGTAATCTCTGACAGTTCAAACGCCTTTGGCGTGGTTTCGGTTCCTACATCGCCCGATGCAGCAACGGGTCAGTACATTCCTGCGGACGTCCTGACCGCTCTTTCTAGCGAAGCGCCTGATGGGTCTGTCAACGCGTTGAGTCCCGACTTTGAGATTCCAACAACGACGAAGATTAGTATCGGCGTCGCACATGAAATGGACGTGCCTTACATCGGTAATGGCTGGCTTTTCTCTGCGGACCTGCTCCACAACACATTGGATAACGCATCATATTGGTATGATCAGCGGTGTGAAAATCCGGTTTCAACTGCTCCAGACGGTCGCGGTGTTTACGACTGCGGTGGTGCACCGGAGGCCATTGCCGTCGGCTCTTACGACGGTGGCGAAAGTACCTTATTCGCGTTATCAGCGACAAAAGAGTGGGACACAAACTTCGGTCAGTTCGACATGTTTGCCAGTTACACTCATGCAGATGTGAAAGATATTGGTTACGGCACGTCGTCCACCGCGACATCAAACTATTCGGATTTCGCCGCTTATGATCGTCAGTCGCCACGCGAGGGAATCTCGAACTTCCAAATTGAGCACTTACTGAAGCTCCGTCTCAACTGGCGTAAAGAGTTGGTTTCTGGCTACGAGACGAGAGTTTCTCTCTTTGCCACGCGTCGCAGTGGCCAGCCTTACAGCTACACCTTCTCTGAAAACAACAACTGCGTACTGGATGTGGGTGGTGGTCGATGTGCGAGAGAGAGTCGTAATGACGACGCTGGACACCTGCTTTATGTCCCTAATGGCCTCAGCGATCCGCTGTTCTCCCCGGCTTCCTTCGGTGGCGACGTTGCTCAGCAGCAGGCGTTTATCGACTACATTAACGGCTCTGAGCTGGCACAGTATCGCGGTGGTATTGCGCCTCGTAATGGGGACAATTCCTCGATGACCAGTATTGTCGATCTGCGGATTCAGCAGGAGTTGCCGGCCTTCGACAGTGATCACACTTTCCGTTTATTCCTTGATATTGAAAACTTAGGAAATCTTTTAAACGATGATTGGGGTCGTATCGAGCGTACTCGGTATGAGTATGAGCGCGACGTTGCGTCAGCCGTTATCAACGATGGGCAATACGAGTACCTGCGGCTCAATAGCGACAGTAGTATCAGAAACCTCGAAGTGCTTAGTCAATCGGTGTGGCAAATTCAGGTGGGTTTGAGATACGATTTCTGAATCTGTCTCGCGCACTGACCCCACTAAACCCCGGCTTGCCGGGGTTTTTTTTGCGCTCCAGTGGCGGGGTGCTCGTGGTCGAGCAGAGCCGTTATTTCAATGACAAGCAGCCAACTCAAGGCGTATGACTTGCAGTCGGTGTCACGCGAAGTAATTTGAACGGTGAGCGTTAAGACTTACTTGCGCGTTTAGCGCGGTTTAAGGCGCCCCAATGCAGCAACGTATCTTCGGGTACCACAGATTGACGGGGCCCACGAGATGAATGACGGCATGACACTTAATGGTGCGGCGGGTCTCTTCTCGGGTGGAAGCGCGAATGTCGACTACTCGAACACCTCTCCAAATACCAACAAAAAAGCGGTTCAGCCAAGGATGAGTGACGGCCAATTGTGTCGGCGAGCCCACACGCTTTGCAGGTCTGGCGCCTCGATTTGGCGTTATCGATAACGTTACCAATCTTCTAAGCGGCGACTGGGGTGTTAATGACAAGCCACACTTCTCCTGTGATGTCACTCAGAGTGACATCGACGCCGGTTGCCCGGAGTCGCGCATTGAAGGTGCCTCGCTTTGGGAGATTAGAATCGGTGTGGAGTAATGCTTCTAAGTCACCCGCCC
>JAQXEB010000242.1 GCA_029251065.1 Luminiphilus sp. | reverse complement strand
TGACGCGCTGTCGCATCGGGTGCCGCCGGATGTCAGTCTGATTTCAAGTCCGTTGCAGCGCGCTCAGGAAACGGCGCAAGCATTGGCGGATAAGCTCGACACTCGAGTGGTGAAAATCGATAGTCGTTTTTCCGAAGTGCGTTCCCCAGTTCCGCTGAGCGAACGCAAAGTGTGGCTTCAGGGTTTTATGAAGCAAACGTGGAGTGAGCAATCCGATGACCTTTGGGAATGGCGATCAGAGATCTTGTCTGGCCTCAAAGAATGCTCGGGCCCAACCGTCGTCTTTTGCCATTTTTTGGTCATCAATGCAGTGGTTGCTGACATTCTGGGTCGATCGGACGTTCTCCAAGTCTACCCGGCCAATGCGTCTTTCCATGAACTCTCCCTTGACGAGGGTAAGTTGACGCTGGTTCATCTTGGGGAACAGATGGAGACACGCGTTAACTAGCGATCGCGCCGAATTCGCATGAGTCCTTCTTGTGCTGTCGAGGCAATGAGTTTTCCGTCTCTGCTCCACAGAGAACCTCGGTTGTAACCCCGCGCTCCGCCTGACCACGGGCTGTAAGTGTCATAGAGCACCCATTCGTCCATTTTCGGGATATCGTGGAACCAGATGGCATGATCGAGACTTGCGCCAACGAAGACTTTTTCAGGTCGCTCGTAGGGAAATGCTGAAAACGCGGTGCTGTACAGCGAAAAGTCAGAAATCATTGCAAGCGCCGCTTGCTGGGTTCGAAGGCATCCCTCAAAAGGACCAATCACCCGGTACCACGACTGACTCACGGGCTCCTGCGCCTCCGGTAGTCGTTCAGTTATGCGCTCGCGCTCGACGCCAAAAAGGTCGAGCAGTGAGTGCGGCAGTGGACCGTCTCGTTCCGCATTCAATCGCATCGCTTCTTCGGGAGAAATGACCTCGGGCATGTTCAGCGAGTGCGACATCCCTTCCTCTTCAACGTGGTAGCTGATTGACGTGTTGAAGATGGCTTCACCGCGCTGACGCGCGACGACGCGGCGTGTGCAAAATGAACGCCCATTTCTAATCGGATCTACCTCGAGTTCAATCGGGACGCTGGCGTCGCCGGCCCGTAAAAAGTAGCAATGCATCGAGTGGGCCGTAAAGTGCTCCTCGACTGTCTCGTAAGCGGCTAAGAGGCATTGTGCAACGACCTGACCGCCAAACAGACGGAACTGTGGCTTCAGACTATCGCCAATAAACCAATAGTCACCCACGCGCTCAGGTGTAACAACATCAAGGACCTCAGTAAATGTGAGCCTCGGTATTTCATTCGAATTCATGTGAACCTCGGATCTTTATCTGGGCTTGAGACCAAAGAAAAAGACATCAAAAAAATCATGCGCGGCGGACGTCGCGCTGTCGAGCTTACGCCACTGATCGATATCGACAGCGGCGTTGATGGCGCTGACCAGTAAGTGACGAGCCACCAATACGTTTTGAGCACCAATAGAGCCTTCGGAGACGCCTAACGCCATGAGTTGTCCCAGCTTGTCGTGAGTATCTTCGGTTCTTTGCAGCACCGCACGACGCAGTTTCGGTGGCAGTGCCGTAATGGAATTATACCGGATCAAGGGACCTTGATCCGAATTTTGTAATTCAAAAATGGCGGTACAGACCTTTCCGAGTTTTTCCAGTGGTGACACATCACTTTGCTCGATCTGAGCTGTAATTCGGTCAAACTGATCGAGGGTAAACTCGTAACACTGGGCCAGAAGCGCCTCTTTGTTTGCAAAGTGGTAGTAAAACGCACCTTTAGAGACGTCTAAGGAGTCGGCAATGTCATCTAGTGAGGTGCCGTGAAATCCCTTGCGATTAAAATGCCGGGTCCCGGCCCTTAAAAAGGCTTCTTGCTTAATGCGATTTTGCGCCTCGCGGTTAAAGCCCTCGCTGATATTCAGTGTGGAAAGACTCTCCGAAGCCTGCCACTTGAAGTGGGTGTGTTGAGGCACCAGTCCCCCTGTAAAAAGTGTTCTAACCGTTGATGCGGCGCTTTGGGTTTCTGACTCCGGCATTTCGTAAAGCCAGTAAAACGACCAGTCGAGCGCCGTTAACAGTGCACGTGCTGTGGTGGTGGTGTTGCAGTCTCGTATGACACCCTGCGAAATACCTTCGCGCAGGTAGCCTCTGAAACGTTTAAACATTCGAAGGTATTCGTCCTTGAGCTCAGCACGTTGTTCCTTGGGCAGTACAGCGAGTTCGAGCGGCGCCGCGTAGTAGTCTCCTCGACCCGAGAGAGAGTCTAGGCTCAGTTCGATGTGACGTTCCATTGAGCGGATGACGCGCTCCAATGGATTTTCCGTTTCTCTTTCGACCTCGTCTAGCGACAGATGGAGCCGGGCCATGGCGCTTTGGTAGCACTGATAGATCAGGTCTTCCTTGGTTTTTACATAGTAGTAAAGACTCGTCTTTGTTAGACCGAGCTTATCCGCTACGTCGGCCAGCGTCGTTGACCGAGCGCCTTTGGTATTGAACAGTTTGGCTGCGCGAGAGAGAATCGCGGCGCGTTTGGCTTCGTGCTGTGCACCGCGACTAAAGGGCGATCCCGAAGTCACTTTGTTCTCAACTGCGATTTTTTCCATGACGGTGAGCGGAGTCCAGTCAGCCATTAATGCAGCGATGACATTCTCGCTGTTCGAAGATTTGAACTTTAGGTATTTTTTTTGAACCTGTCCATCGGTCTATTCAAATCAGTCGTGTAACAATGCAAAGACAGGCAGTGGAGATACCGAATGACTGAATCAGTTCGTTTTAAGACTAATGACGCGGTGGCAGAGCTGACGCTGACCGCGCCGTTGCGACGAAATGCCATTGGGGCTAAGGAAATTACAGCCGTCAAAAGCGCCTTGGCATCCATTCCTAACGCCTGTCGTTTGCTGGTCATTCGCGCTGAAGGCCCGGTGTTTTGCGCGGGAGCCAACTTGAAGGAGATTACTGACGGTATCATGGACGGTGACGATTTCCAGTCCATGACCAACGCGATCGCCGCACTCGATATTCCCAGCTTGGCCATTGTTGAGGGCGATGTCTTTGGCGGTGGTGCTGAGCTCTTATTCAGTTGCGATTTTCGACTTGGCGTCACCACGAAGGTACTCAAAATACCTGCCGCCGCTGTGGGCCTGTGTTACCCGGTAGAGGGCATCGAGCGGATGACTCAGCGGCT
>JAQXEB010000241.1 GCA_029251065.1 Luminiphilus sp. | reverse complement strand
CTGTTCGCAAAACAAAAGCCTCAGAGTATTGAGGTTAAAGTGGGTTGGGAGCCGGTAGACTCTGAGGGGCGTTATTTGCGAGCGGACTTCGAGGGACTGAGTGTGATTTCACTCTACGTCCCTTCTGGCTCAAGTAACGAGGCTGCTCAGGCACGCAAGGATGTGTTCATGGAGCGGTTCACCCCGCACCTGAAAAGCCTGCTCAACGAGGATCGAGAGTTTATAATTTGCGCGGACTGGAACACCTGCCATCAGAATATTGACCTAAAAAACTGGCGAAATAATCAGAAAAACTCTGGATTCATGCCCTATGAACGCGAGTGGTTGACGCTTTTATACGAGGAGCAGGGTTGGGTTGATGCGTTTCGGGAGTTCACGTCCGAGCCTGAGCAGTACACCTGGTGGTCCAACAGGGGGCAAGCATGGGCGAACAACACCGGATGGCGACTCGATTATATGCTGGTCAGCCCGGGGCTCTCAGGGCGTGCGCGTAAAGTCGCTGTTTATAAAGAGACGCGATTCTCGGATCACGCCCCTGTTATTATTGATTTTGAGATTTAGAAAAAGTATTACGTTTTTTCTGTAAGTTACTAATTTAATGAGGTTTAGTTATGTTTATTAGTCAGGCACATGCACAGACGGCAAATTCAGCACCCGCGGGTGGGGAGTGGTTCCTCCCGGCGATGATGATTGGCTTGTTGATTTTTATGTACTTCACGACCATTAGGCCTCAGCGCAAGCGACAGAAAGAGCATGCGGAACTGGTCAGCTCGTTGTCCAAGGGTGATGAGGTGTTAATGAGCTCCGGACTTATGGGAAAGGTGATGGATCTGTCGGACTTATACGTGGTGGTCAATGTATCCGATAAGGTCGACCTCAAGTTTCAACGCACGCATGTCACGGCAACATTACCCAAAGGCACCATTAAAACCTTGGGTGCATAAACGCATGGTTAAGTACCCACCGAGGGAGCCGCTGGCGCTCTTGCCATCGCCTTTTGTGTTTCTTGAGCGTGCGACTGCCCGTTGGGGGCGCGGGCGCCGTATCTGGTGCAAGCGCGATGACCTCACGGGTTCACTGTTGACCGGAAACAAGGTCAGAAAACTCGAGTTTATAGCGGCAGAGGCTCGAGCACGCCAATGTACCGTATTGGTCACGGCCGGAGCGCTGCAGAGTAATCACTGCCGTGCAACCGCGGCTGTTGCAGCGCAGTTGGGTATAAAGTGCGAGCTCATTTTGCGTGGGGAGGAGCAAGCGCTTGAGGGGAACTACTTATTGAGCCGACTGCTCGATGCCAACATCACTTATGTGTCTCGAAGTACTACCGGCGATGAGATGACCGAACACTTGGCGAACGCGGTGCAGCGTTGGGCAGCTAAGGGAGAGAAGGCGTTGTCTCTGCCCATTGGCGGCAGTGATGAAATCGGTATTTGGGGATACATCGCAGCGGTTGAAGAGCTCTCATCGGACATGGCGCGGCACTCGATACGGCAAGCGGCGATCGTTCATGCAACTGGCTCCGGGGGAACTCAGGCGGGTTTAAATGCGGGTGTGCTAATGCACAACTTACCCGCAGACGTTGTCAGTTATGCCGTCTGCGATGACGCCGCCTACTTCAACGACAAGGCGCAGCAAGACTGGCAAGCCTTGCGCGCCTCGACACCTGACTTGCCGGTCGAGCCGATTAAGACGGTCACCAATGACCATTTTATTGGACCGGGGTATGGACGGGCCGATCAGGCCGTATTTGATACACTGGCAGAGTTGGCTCGGCTGGAGGGGATCACGCTTGACCCAGTCTATACCGGCAAAGCCTTTCACGGCATGGTGACTGATCTTGAGCACTCGTCGTTTCTGTCGGAGGCTGCGGATATCATTTTTGTGCATACGGGAGGGGTATTCGGTATCTTTCCACATGCAGATGCGCTTCAAACTTCGCTGCAGCGAGTTCAAGCCGTCAACACACCACAGTAAAAGCGAGAGTAGGCATGGTTGAAACAATAATCCGCGACATCAACGACGTGGCGTGGGGGCTTCCAATGCTGATCCTGCTGCTGGGTACGGGTATCTTCCTGACCGCTGGGTTGGGCTTTATGACCCTGAGAAAGGTCCCGCGGGCCGTGTCTCTCCTGTTTTCCGGGGTGTCAGGTCGTGGCGAAGGAGACATTGCACCGTTTAAGGCATTGATGACGTCGCTGTCGGCCACGATTGGAACAGGCAATATTGCGGGTGTCGCAACAGCCATTACGTTGGGCGGGCCAGGCGCTTTGTTTTGGATGTGGATTACGGCGCTCTTTGGAATGGCGACGAAGTATGCAGAGGGTGTCCTTGCCGTTCGTTATCGGGAGCAGGACGACCAGGGTGGATTCAGCGGCGGCCCGATGTACTACATCCGAAATGGATTGGGCCCCCGCTACGGTGCGTTTGCGACAGGGTTGGCCTTTGCATTTGCGCTTTTTGGTGCAACCGCCGGCTTTGGACTTGCCAATACCGTACAGTCGAACTCAGTAGCGCAGGTTCTGACAGACAATGCGGGCATCCCTTGGTGGGTTACGGGTGTTGCGCTGATGCTTGTGGTAGGTGCGGTTATCTTAGGGGGAATCAAAAGGATCGCCGACACTGCGGGTGCGGTGGTTCCGGTAATGGCAATCTCCTACATTGTCATGAGTTTAATCGTTATTTCGTTGAATCTCAGCGCGGTGCCGGAAGCCTTTGGCGTTATTTTTGACAGCGCTTTCAACGGCGCCTCCGCAGCGGGTGGCTTTGCAGGAGCAACCGTTTGGGCGGCGATCCGCTTCGGCGTGGCACGCGGCATTTTCTCGAACGAAGCGGGTTTGGGTAGTGCACCCATTGCACACGCGGCGGCTAAAACCAATGAGCCTGTGGAGCAGGGTTTGGTGGCCATGTTGGGTACTATGATCGATACACTCATTGTCTGCACCATGACAGGGCTAGTTATCGTGCTCACAGGCGTACTGGATTCTGGGGTGTCAGGGGCAAGCCTTACCTCGATGGCTTTTGGCGCTGCGCTTCCGGGAGGCGAATGGGTGGTGACGATCGGTGTCGTCGTGTTCGCAACCACCACTATGATGGGCTGGGCATTCTACGGAGAGCGTTGTGTCGTTTATCTATTCGGTACTCGTGGGATTATGCCGTTCAGAGTACTCTGGGTATTAGCAATTCCTGTCGGAGCAGGCGCCGACTTGGGCTTGATTTGGCTTATCGCGGATACACTAAATGCCTTTATGGCGATTCCCAACCTGATTGGACTGTTGCTGCTGTCGCCCGTGGTATTTGCGTTGACGAAAGATTATTTCGCGCGCGACAGGCAGCGTACGGACGCCGCAGAGGCGCGCTAAATTGGTGACTCCTGCATCTGAGAAGCTGGTTATCGCGATTTCATCGCGGGCCCTTTTTAACCTCGACGCCGAGCACTTGGTGTATGAGCAAGCAGGCCTTGAGGCCTACTCTGCCTATCAAATAGAACATGAAGACGTTCCGCTAGAGCCCGGACAGGCGTTTGGGTTAGCGACTAAACTGCTCGCGCTTAATGCGGCGTTGAAAGAGCCTTTGGGAGTAGAGGTCGTTCTCTTATCGCGAAATTCAGCCGACACAGGGCTGCGTATCTTCAATTCTATCGAGCACTATGGGCTGCCGATTACTCGAGCGGCCTTCTGTGGCGGTGAGTCCCCGTGGCGGTACATACAGGCCTTTGGCTGTCACTTGTTTCTCTCGTCTGAAGCCGATGACGTTCGAATGGCGCTTGAAAATAACGTCGCGGCAGCCACATTAGTCTCAAAGCCCGTTTGCGAGAGCACGAGCGGAACCATCCGATTTGCTTTTGATGGTGATGCGGTGCTCTTTTCGGATGAAGCTGAACGGGTCTATAAGTCCGAGGGTCTTGCGGCATTCTCAGCGAGCGAGCGAGCACAACGGAATGAGCCTTTAATGGGTGGTCCGTTCAAGAGCTTTTTAAGTGCCTTACACACACTTCAACGAGCACTGCCAGAGGATGATCAATTAATCCGCACTGCACTCGTCACAGCTCGATCTGCCCCCGCGCATGAGCGCGTGATTCGAACACTCCGAGAGTGGGACATCAGACTGGACGAGTCGATTTTCTTAGGTGGGTTACCGAAGGTTGAGTTTTTAAAGGCCTACGACGCAGATGTGTTCTTCGACGATCAGGAGACGCACTGTGAACTCGCTGCCGATCACATTGCGACGGGGCATGTACCGCATGGCATCGCGAATCAAAAATTCGACTGACTGTACAGACCCTTAGAACCAAAGTATCTTAAGGCTCGATTTTTATTCCTTGAGGTGCTTATGAAGTTGCAACAACTCAAGTACATCTGGGAGGTGGCACATCACGATTTAAACGTGTCATCTACCGCACAAAGTCTCTTTACTTCACAACCCGGTATTAGCAAGCAGATACGTCTGCTCGAGGGAGAGCTTGGTGTTGAGATTTTTGCGCGCAGTGGGAAGCACTTGACGCACATTACGCCCGCCGGCGAAGCGATCATTGATATTGCCGGAGAAATTTTGCGAAAAACTGAGTCGATAAAGCGTATCGCTCAGGACTACTCTGACAACGTTGCTGGTCGAATGTCTGTTGCGACAACGCACGGGCAAGCCCGTTACGTATTACCCGAGTCAATCTCAAAGTTTGTTCAGGAGCACCCGGATGTTTCGCTTGAAATGAAGCAAGGGAGTCCACAGCAGATTGCGGAGATGGCAGCTAAAGGCGCTGTGGATTTTGCCATCGCCACAGAAGCCGTGCAGCAGTATGCGTCGCTCGTGTCCCTCCCTTTTTTCCGTTGGACCCACTGCGTGGTGGTGCCGAGGGGGCATCCGTTGACAGACGTTGTCGACCCAACACTTGAGCAGGTGGCTCAATACCCCATCATCACTTATACCGACGGCTTCACAGGGCGTTATCGTATCGATGAAGGCTTCGAGGCCCGTGGTTTAGTTCCTAACTATGTTGTTACAGCTGCCGACGCAGACGTGATTAAGACATACGTTCGACGGGGGCTTGGTGTCGGTATCATATCGACCATGGCCGTTGAGGAGACGATCGATGATGACTTGGTAAGGATAGGTACCAATAAGTACTTCTCGCCCATGCTGTCTTGCATTGCCTTTCGACGCGGCACGTTTCTCAGAGGCTTTATGTTTGCCTTTATCGAACAGCTTGCTCCTCATCTGAACAGTGACTTTGTGCGCCATGCGATGTCAATTGCCGACCCAGAGGAAAGACACGAGTTCTGTTCAAGGCTTGTTGTTCCTCGGATTTAAGCGACAAACGGCCCGAAAATACGGCAAATGGGTGAGGTTTTTTACATAACATCTATGCGAGTATGGGCGGTGTCATCGGAAATGATTCGTGTGCGTATGATCTCTAGCGCCGGTTATTTTTTGGCTTACGAACGTGGTCGTACTCCATCAGAGACGTAGGAAAGAGAATGGACTTAACACCTGATAATAATTTAGAGCCCACATTGACGAATCCTTTTGAGGAGATCGGTGATACTGAGCGACCGACTACTGAGTATGAACTCGCAATAGCACGTGGTCTCGAGTTGCAGCGATTGCCCACAACCGCGGCGACCGACCGAAATATTCAGCGCCAGCACAGTAAAAACCGCATGACTGTCTGGGAACGTGTCCATTTCCTTGTCGATGAAGCCCCAACGATTCTTTATCAAAATTGGGGGCCAAACATGGACGGGGCGTCGCTTGTGACGGCCATTGGTAAGATCGACGGACGCGACGTCGCGATTTATGGGCATGACTTTACACTCAGAGCAGGCTCCATGGATGCGACAAATGGCGAGAAACTAGCTCGTCTTTTTGAGGTCGCAGGTCAGCGCAAGATTCCGCTAGTGGGCTTAAATGATTCTGCTGGAGCCTATATTCCCGCAGGAGTAGGTGGCCTAGACGGTTACGCGGAGGCATTCACAGGCCTCAGAAAGATCTCGGGCGTCGTGCCCAGTATTATGTGCATGTTCGGCTTTAATGCCGGTGGCGGAAGTTATTTGCCGCGGCAAGGCAGCTTTCTTATTCAACCTCGAGACACGTTTTTTGGTTTGACAGGGCCCGGGGTGGTTAAGTCGGTTCTCGGTGAGGACATTACGCCCGATGAACTTGGCGGTCCAGATGTTCACAGTCAAACAGGCGTCACGGACTTTGTGGTTGAGGACGAGGTGGCTGCGCTACGAAAGGTCAGAGAAATCTTGCGGTATCTCCCGGACAGTAATGCGGCGGGACCCAAGGCACAGGTCTGCTCAGACCCCATTGACAGGAATACCAGCGACATTGATACGTTGCTGAAAACCGCTTTTGAATCGGCCACTGGATTCAACACCCCTGTCGACAGTTCAATCATCATTCAACAGTTGTGTGACCATGGCGACTTTATCGAGATCCAAGAGGAGAGAGCCAAAAACACCATCACCTGCCTGGGTCGAATCGGCGGCCATGTCGTCGGATTTGTAGCCAATAACTCAGCAATATCCTCGGGACAGATCGACATTGATGCCGCTCTGAAAAACGCGCGGTTTATTCGGTTTTGTAACCTCTACAACATTCCAGTGATGTTTCTTGAAGATACGACGGGTTTTCTTCCGGGGAGAGAGCAGGAGCATCGCGGTATTGTTCAGGCTGGGCGCGCCATGCTGGATGCGATCGTCGATTTAAGAACACCACGATTCCTTATTTTGATAAGAAACGCGTTTGGTGGGGCGTATGCCTCGTACAATAATTATCCCACAGGCGCAGACTTCGTTGTCGCTTTACCGACGACTCGTGTTGCCGTCATGGGCCCCGCGGGAGTGGAGTACGTTTACAAAGACGAGCTGAAGGCTATCCGGCGCGCGGCAGCGAGTAGAGTTGCTGAAGCTGCTGCCGAGCTCGCTGCGAATGGGATGACTCAGGATGAGGCGAAGGCCTCGGCTCGTGAACGTGTTGCCGAGTGGGAAAAAACAGCCGAAGCTGATCTTGCCAAGCGTTACGAGCGCGAAATAATGAACCCTGAGGAGGCGCTGAGTCTGGGTTCGGTCTCGCAAATCGTAATGCCATCAGATCTCCGCTCGGTTATCGGTCAGCATCTGATGTTCTGTTTGCGTCATTATGAGCCCGGCCCAATGGGCGGCGTCCAGCGCGAATTCCACTAAACATTCAGCCGGTTAAATTGGAGTTTTTCTGTGTCAAATGATCACTATTTGCATAACCCGCTGATCCATCAAGAACGACGTCTTGGTGACAGCAGTAGTCCTTGGGTTCGTCAGTTTGAGTGCACCCACATCAAGCCCTTGATTATTTGTCGAGGCCCCATTCGCAAGAAGAACAT
>JAQXEB010000240.1 GCA_029251065.1 Luminiphilus sp. | reverse complement strand
CTTGTTTTTTGTTTTGAATTCATTCGATCGCGTCGTCCATTAATGCCTAGCTCAAGTAGTCTAACAGTTGGTATGGTAAGGCTCAGTGTGTTTTAGGCCCAAAGTCGAGTGGCAAAGTGAGTGAGACGAGCGTGACATCAGAAACAGCCGAACTCGAGACAAAAATAGCATTTTTGGAGGTTGCTAACGATGAGCTCGAGAGCGCGTTACTGACGCAACACAAGCGACTGGAGTCTATGGAGGCTGCTGTGGGTGAATTGCGTCTCCGGCTCAAAGAGCAAGCGACTCTGCTTGAGGGCTTGGGCGATACTGAAAGTGACCCGCCCCCGCCACATTACTGAGCTGTCACTTCGAACAAGGACCGACGTTTTTATGACATTAAAACGATTTTTGACCGCGCTTTTTGGCGTTTTGCTGGTCGCAGGACTCAGTGTTTTATCTTTGGTCAAGGCGCCCGTAGCCCCGTCACACCAGGTGTTTGTTAATGGCGAAGTACTCACGATGGATTCGACTAATCGTATTGCTGAGGCAGTCAGTGTGCGCGACGGGGTCATTGATCAGGTTGGAAGCAGTGCTGAAATTCGAGCCCTCATTACTGATCTAACACAGGTGACAGAATTGGATGGTCGGACATTGATGCCGGGTTTTGTGGATGCGCACGGACACTTCCCTGGTTCAGGACAGACGGCCTTCTCAGTTGATTTAAACAGCCCACCGATTGGTGATACCCAGTCCATTGAGCAATTACTTGAAAAATTGCGGGCTTTTGGTCTCGAGCGAGGTGATGGATGGCTGATTGGCAGTGGTTATGACGACACCTTGCTGGCCGAAAGACGACATCCGACACGGTTTGATCTCGATCAAGTATCGGCAACACGCCCCATTGGCATCGTTCACGTTTCCGGTCACTTGATGGTGGTTAACTCGGCGGCGCTCGACGCGCTTGGTATTGATGAGACTACGCCAGACCCCGAGGGCGGACATATTGTTCGAGATCTGGATTCTCCCGACCAACGCAAGCCTAACGGTATCCTTGAAGAGACAGCGACGCATGAGGCGCGCGATCAAACACTGGATTTATCTGTTTCAGACGCGTGGAACATGACACAGGTTGCAACCGAAGAATATTTACGATTTGGCGTTACAACGGCGTCGGCCGGGGGGATGCCAACCGCGATTGCAGGACTCTTGGGGCCCATGTCAGTTTACAATCAAATGCCCTTGAGAGTTGCTTTATTCCCGTTTTTTCATGAGGTCGGTGAGGCGCTTTTTGCAGGGGAAATGGCACTGGCGGATTTGGCAGCGGGTCGTGTTAGCGTCCCTCGCGTAAAAATCGTTGCCGATGGCAGTATACAAGGCTACACCGGCTACTTGAGCGAACCTTACCACCGTCCTTATAAAGGCGACCCGACCTACCGCGGCTATCCGTCAGTATCTCGAGAGGATCTATTTGAACAGGTGCAGGGGCTGTATGAGCGGCGCATTCAAGTGGCGATTCATGGGAACGGTGACGCGTCGATTGAGGATGCACTTGACGCGATTGAAGCAGCATCGCTCCTCCACCCTTGGGTCGAGGCGCGCCCCGTGATTATTCATTCGCAGATGGCGCGAAAAGATCAGATTGATCGCATGGCTTCATTGGGTGTGAGCCCTAGTTTTTTCTCCGCGCACACATTCTTCTGGGGTGATCGGCACGCGGGTATTTTTATGGGGCCAGAGAGAGCCGCTAACATGAGCCCGGCTAAATGGGCTCTCAACGCAGGTATCCGCTTTTCCTCACACATGGACACCCCCGTGACGCCAATGCGACCGCTGCAGGCTGTTTGGAGCCCCGTCGAACGCAAAACCAAAACCGGTGTGGTTCTAGGGCCGGATCAGCGTATTGATCGCATGTCCGCGTTACGCGCAGTGACGATTGATGCCGCTTGGCAGGTGTTTTTAGACGACCAAATTGGCTCGATAGAGTCGGGTAAACTCGCAGATTTAGTGGTTCTGTCGGCCAGTCCCCTCACGGCGCCTGACATGCGACAGCTCAAGGTCGATATGACCCTCATCGAAGGGGTCACACAGTTCCAACGTAATTAGCACTTAAACCTGGCTTTTAGATCGCCAAATGCGCAGTTCGTTAACGAGTGTCTCAGGGACCTCGAGTGCGGCAAAGTGGCCGCCTTTTTCGAATCGGTTTTCAAAGTGCACGAGATTCTTAAAACGAGCTCGTGCCCACCGCTCGCTCGTCCGCATAATCTCCTTAGGAAAGACACTAAGACCTATTTTTCGCTCTATTAGACTCAAGTTGGGTGTAGTGAAACTCTCCCAATAAAGCCGCGCGGAAGACGCGGCTGAATTGGTCGCCCAGTACAACGTGACGTTGTCCAACATCGTGTCTTTTGACAAAACGTTTTCAGGGTGTCGCACTCCGTTGGTTTCGCAGTCCATCCAGAACGCAAACTTTTCGACAATCCAGGCCAGTTGACCCGAGGGTGAGTCAGCAAGCGAGTAACCGAGGGTCTGAGGTCGCGTACTTTGTATTTTGGAGTACCCCGAGTCCCATTCGTTGTAAAACTGGAAGGATTCGAGGGCATCGATCTCGTCGGCTTGAAGGTTCTCAAGCGTTGTCTCGTCGGGCATGACGATCGGAAGAGTGCAGTGACCCGATAGGCACCCCGTCGTTTCTTGGAGCAGGACAGCCTGGGTAACGATAGAACCCCAGTCACCGCCATGTGCATAAAACGTCGTGTAGTTGAGGCGCTGCATGAGTTGTTCCCACACGTTCGCAATGACACCAACGTCAGTCCCCGGTCGATCGGGTTTGTCCGAGAAGCCGAAGCCCGGGAGGGCGGGCAATACCACATGAAAGGCATCGTCCACGGTGCCTCCAAATTCAGTGGGGTTCGTTAGTGCTTCGATAACATCAAGGTATTCCAGCACGGATCCAGGCCATCCATGGGTAATCAGCAGTGGTGTTGCGCCAGTATGGCGGCTACGCTTGTGGATGAAGTGAATGTCGATGCCCTCAATTTCTGTGAGGAAGTTGTCGAACTCGCTGAGCCGATTAGCGACTCGGCTGAAGTCATAGTCGTCTCGCCAGTAGTCAAGCAGCTCTTGTTGGTAGGACAGGGGCAGCCCCTGAGACCAGTCTTCAACCGTTTCGGCATCGGGGAAGCGGGTGGTTTTTAAACGCGCGAGCAAATTCTCAATGCTCGCATCGGAGATCTGGGGTGTGAACGATCTTATTGCAGGGCGATCCATGGCGTTGAGGCCTCAGTTGTGACTCGTCCCCAACATACGTTCTGCAGGTTCAGCGCTCAAGCGTTAGCCGAGCGATTTACCGCCTTGAGATGGTCTTCGCTCAACTGAGCCTCCAAGGCTATCCGATGCTCGGGTGCTTCAACGTTGTTGCCGAGCAAGTAAGGCGAGCGAGGTTGCCGATCTAAAAACAGCTTCCCTGATGATAAACCGGCTTGATCGGACTGAGCCATCCAGACGACCGTGTCTGCCCCTTCTTTGTGAGACCTCAGGACCAGGCGCGTTATTGCCCGGAACAGGGGCAGCGCCGTTTGGACACCGGGTGTGTCTGACCATCCGGGATGCATGGCGTTCACCAAAATATTATGTTCTGCCCATCGGCTTGCCCAAATTTCGGTTAGGGTGTTGAGCGCTCTCTTGCATTGCGCGTAAGCGCGTGCGCCACGATACCCGTCACCTGATACGTTCAGTCTTTGCAGATTGAGTCGCTCGGCGTACATCCCGCCTGACACAACATTGATGACACGCGATGGCTTCTTGTGATGCGAAAGCAAGGGCATCAACGCCTCAGTCAGTCGCCAGGGGGATAACAAGAGCAGTGCATAGCTCCTTTCGAGGCCCTCTTCAGTCACCGAGTGTTGATTGAACAAGGCACCCGCATTGTTGATCAATACATCAATGGGACGGCCGTGTTCAAGGAGTCTTCGCGCCAAGGCGTCGGTCGCTGAGAGCAGGCTTAGGTCCGCCAACTCCACATTGAAATCTGAGCGTCCCGTCTCGTCGTTGAGCACCTGCAGGGTCGCATCAGCCTTTTCTCGACTGCGCACGACCAGTGTCAGATCCGCACCTGCGACCGCCAAGTCAATAGCAGCGGCCAATCCAATGCCCGAATTTGCACCAGTTAAAAGGACGTGTAGCCCCTCCATACGCTCAGAAACGGGTTGCCAGGTTTTTTGACTTGATGAGTAGCCGTGTCGGGTAAATGTTTTCAGTGTACTTAACGACTTTTTATCAGCACGCGCACTTTTCGAGCTTAACGTTGCCTCGCAAGGCACTTGTTCCAAGGCAGCTTTGAGGTGGTCAATCGCAGACTGGCACTGCTGCTCAAATGCATCGCGACGACGGGTAAAAAATTTACTCAGGCCGAATTTGAAGTAAAAGTCGATACAGTAAGAAATCTCAACGCCATGCTCTAATTCTTTAAATGCAATGCTATCGTTGACATTAAACAGCAGACTTCTGCCGGTCATAACAAGACGATTGTTTGGGTGAAACTCTGTAATCACGTAGGTGAAGGGGATCCGTAGGCCGCCTAAATTGACGCCAACAGTAAAGCGGGAACCTTTGGCTACGGCGCCTTGAGTTTGCTTTCTGGCTGAGACAACGTTTTCGTCCCACTCGATCAGTTTGCGAAGATCGGCAAGGTAGGAAAAGCAGTCGCTAATATTCCGATCGACACAAATGGTCTTACTAATACGTAACATGGGTTATTCCTGTGGATGCCTAGCTCCTTACGACAGGGTAAGACGCTTAGTTCACAGGCAGATTCACTCGTCCCGGTAAACGACCCGTATGGGTTCGCCAAAATCGTCATAGACAATTTCTTTTTTGGGCGTTGCTTTGGGGCGTCGACCCGTTTTTGGCGCGCGCTTGAGTTGTGCTTCTCGACGCCGGTTTAACGTGTCGATAACGTCGTTGACCGGGGTTCGTTGTTGAGGCTTCCCTGTAAAAATGGGTGTGTGTATGGCTGACACAGCCTCGTCTACCGCACTGACCCCTTGAGGAACCGCGCGTATTTCGCCGCCATCTTTTAGATATGACCGCGTTTGCCTTTCGAGATGGCGACGCATCTCTTGTTTGGATGGGGGCTTTTTCAAATTAATTGACCTCGCCAACCAGTATAAGCCCCAGTGTGACGAATAAAAGAACTGTGCTGATTTTGTTTGTGCTTGCTCGTGCGTACGCAGTTGATACTATCCATGCGCAAGCGCAGACAAGGACTGGGGACAGTATGCAGTGGGTGCGATCAGCTCTGATTTTCCTAATATTAGCAGTGACGGTAATACCCGTGGCATCCATTTTGGTGATTGCCTCATTCGTGGCGCCCTACAGGGTGACCTACTTCTGGATTGGAAGACCGTGGCTACAGTTTGCGATTGCCACGATTCGATGGGTGGGCGGAGTGAATTGTCGTCTTACCGGCTATCAGAACTTGTTAGACGCCGCCGCCGGTAATCGTGTGATTATTTGCAGTAAGCACCAATCCACCTTTGAGACGTTCTTTTTCCCAAGCATCATGACTAATCCGATCGCCTACGTTTATAAGAAAGAGCTTAACCTCGTACCGTTTTTTGGTTGGGCAATTGGGCGGCTCCACATGGTGCCGATCGACCGAAGTGCGAAGGGCGATGCCTGGCAGCGAGTCGCTCGTATCGGTGCGCGCCTGATGGATCAGGGCAAGTGGATTATTATGTTTCCCGAGGCGACGCGTGCGCCCCGTGGAGAGCAGCTTCTTTACAAATCAGGCGCGGCGAGACTGGCCTTGGAGACGGGCGCTGTTATTGTGCCTGTTGCGGCCGCGACAGGACGGTGTTGGCCTCGCGCGTCTTGGTCCTTTATGCCCGGCACGGTAGATGTCTCGGTGGGCCCTGCGCTGCATGCAATGAAGGATGAAAGCGCCGTCGAATTTATGGCTCGAGTGGAAGCGTGGATTGAGGCCGAAATGCGGATTATTGATGCTGAGGCTTACGTCAGCTAAGTCCAAGTGCAGCTAAACGCCAATAATGAAAAATAAGAGGACTTGATATGGGGATTTACAACGATTTAGTCGTGCCGAGGCTGGTGACCTGTGCCTGCGGTACTAAACCGGTTATTCGGCAGCGACAAAAGGTGGTTCCGCGTGCCGAAGGAACCGTTCTGGAGTTTGGAATCGGCGCCGGGCATAACCTACCGCACTATACGCCCGAGCAGGTCGACAAAGTCATTGGTATTGATCCCTGCAGCACGTCCTGGGAATTAGCGTCACAGCGAGCGAGTGCTGCCAATGTCGATGTCGAGTTTATTCAGGCCTCGGCAGAAGATATTCCCCTTGAAAATAACTCGGTGGACTCGGTACTGATTACGTTTACCTTGTGCACCGTGCCCAACCCGCAGGCGGCGCTCGCAGAGGCACGCAGGACACTCAAACCTACTGGTAAATTGTATTTCTGCGAGCACGGTATTGCGCCTGATGAGTCTGTGGCGAAGTGGCAGCGCAGGATAAACCCGGTCTGGAAACGGGTGTTTGGCGGATGCAACATTACACGCGATACGCGAGCGCTTCTCCAGGAGGCTGGATTTGCTGTCGATGCTGTTGAGCAAATGTACCTTCCGGGAACGCCCTCGATTGCAGGCTTCAATACCTGGGGCGATGCGAGTATTGCTTAGTCATTGACCGGTTTTCAAGCCGAGTCCTTTCAACAGTTTTTCATTTACGAGGTACCCCAGCATGCACCGCCCTGAACCCAACTTTAATGTCGCCGCTCAAGTCATCAAACAAGCTGAGCTCAATCCGAGTGACACAGCCATTATTTTTGAGGGCACGAGGCGTACTTATGGAGAATTTGCGCAACGCGTCCGTTCTTTGGCTGGACTGCTGCGTGGTGCGGGTGTTTGTGTCGGTGATCGCGTCGGTTTTTTGGGATTTAATCAGCCAAGCTTCATCGAGACGATGTTCGCGACCGTGAGTCTGGGTGCGATTTTCGTACCGCTGAATTTTAGACTGACGGGAGAGGAGCTTGCGTTCATTATTGACGATGCCGGAGTCCACTCGTTGATTGTCGATCCAGAGCTGGTTCCAGTCGTTCAAAGTGTCAGCGAACGGTTGCCGTGTCGCCACTTTTACTCGGTCCACGGTGCCCTTGACGGCTTTGCCTGTCTCGAGTCAGGTTTGAGTGTTGCCGAGCCCGTGAGCGAGATTGCGACCTCATCGCCCCATGACACGCTGTTAATTATGTATACCTCGGGCACCACAGGTTTACCGAAGGGTGCCATGCTGACTCATGGAAATATTGTTTGGAACAACGTTAACGCCAGTCTTGCGTTTGGAGCGAACAAGTCAGATGTTCTTTTGACCGCAGCGCCACTGTTTCATATTGGCGGCTTAAACGTGATGACCATTTCGGCCTTCCAAATGGGGAGTCCGCTGGTTTTACTCCGGCACTTCGATCCTGAAGCGGTGTTAGACGCAATAGAAGATCACAGTGTGACGCACATGTTTGGTGCACCAGCTATGTTTTTGTTCATGGCACAGCATCCAACATTTTCAACGCGGGATTTGTCGTCAATTGAAATTCTAATCGTTGGCGCCGCACCGTGTCCCGAATCGCTAATTTCGCTGTACGGTCAGCGGGGGATTAGCTTCTGCCAAGGTTATGGGCTGACAGAAACGAGCCCGTTTGCGTCTTTTTTGGGCCCCCAAAAATGCCTCGAAAAATTGGGGTCAGCGGGGCTACCTCCGGTTCACACGGAACTGCGTATTGTCGATCACGACAATGTGGCGGTCGGCCCTAACGAGCGGGGTGAAATATGCATCAAAGGCCCCAACATTATGAAGGGCTACTGGAACAGACCTGAGGCAACGGCCAATGCCATTGATGAAATGGGGTGGTTTCACTCCGGCGATGTGGGGTACATCGACGAAGAGGGCTACCTCTACATTTGTGATCGCCTCAAGGATATGGTGATTACAGGCGGTGAAAACGTTTATCCGGCGGAGGTGGAGAGTGTTTTGTTCGAGCACCCGGCAATCGCTGAGGTGGCTGTTATAGGGTTGCCCGATGAAAAGTGGGGGGAGGCTGTCACCGCGGTAGCGGCAGTGACGGATGGATCCGATTTGACGTTAGAGGCGTTGCGGGATTTCGCTGTCTCTAAGCTTGCACGCTACAAGCTGCCCTCAAGGCTTCATATCGTTGAGGCCCTGCCGCGCAACCCGGCCGGCAAGGTGCTTAAGTTTGAGTTGCGGGAGACGCTGGCGTAACGGTTCAGTGCGATCTATGCCATCAGAAGGGGTTCGATCATTGCTCGTGTTACTCATCAGTGTGCTGTTGCTCGCAGGCTGTGCGCAGGAACGCGTTGAAGATTCGATTACACGCATTGCCACGCCCGTCGATATGTCGGGCCATTGGGAAGTTGATTACGCACGGAGCGATAACTTCCAGGATCAGCTCAATCTAGTATCCCGTCGCATTCAGCGCGAGGCAGAGCGGCGCGCTAAGCTTGCGCAAGAGGGCCGGGGGTTCGCGGGTGGACCACTCCCGGGTCGAACCGACTTGATCACACTGGCGCGGTTAGCGGAAATAATTACCGAGCCCAATCTCCTTGAAATTATTCAGGGGGAGGTCCGCGTCAGGGTCAAGCGGGCGAACAGCTTTGCGCTGGTTTGCGAAACTGATGATTCAGGACTCTCCCTGACAACCGATTCGCTGGGTACACAACATTGTGGCTGGGATGGTGATCAGCTCTTTTTTTCGTTGCAGTTGCGGGACGGTTTGGACATCACGCATCGGTTGTCCTTGTCGTCAGATGCTGAAACGGTGTTGATGGTCACTGCGGTAGAAACAAGCGGGGCGCGATTTCCGTTGGTTGTCAGTCAGTATTTTACGCGCTACGACCCCAGCGCAATGGGATATCGCTGCGAGCGTAGTCTCACTAGGGGAAAAATATGCACCACTCAGTAAGCGCGCGCTCACTGGCATGCGTGCTCTTTACACTGAGCTTAGTTTGCCCCGTGGTGTGGGCGGAGGCCACGCAGGAAGCCAACGTTCTGACCATTAGCGTGGGTGATGCAGTGGCGAGGCCGCAACAGTCTGGACTCCCCCTTGACGTTGGTATTGTGGTAACCACGGGCGTGGTTAACAGCAGTGGAACCGATATGGAAAGCTCCTTTCGGGAGACTGAAGCCAAATTACTTGGCACGCGAATGCGACGAGAGTTTGAGGCGCATGAGGGTTGGGGTGTGGTTCGACTTTTCCCCGAGCCTTCTGTCATCCCTCAGGTGATGTTGGAGCTAAATGTCCTGATGTCGGACGGCGCGCGTTTGAGTATTGCGGCATTCGGCTACGACGTCTCGGGTCGGGTACTGTTAGATCGCATCTACAACGATGTGGCGTTGGTCTCAGACTATCTAGGCGAGGGGGCAGATCCCTTCAACGATTTGTTTGTACGTGTTCATGTCGATCTGCTGTCTGCGCTGATGACTGAAGCGCCCACCCTCGTTACGCTTAAGTCCGTCTCATTCCTTCGTTACGCGCAAGAGCTCGTACCCGAGGCTTTTTCTGGTTATCTTACCCACCTCGAGGGGCGTTGGCGGTTGACTCGGCTGCCCAGCGCACAAGATCCCATGGGGATAAGACTCAAAAAGCTTCAAGCGTACGAATTATTGTTCATCGATACCGTTGACGAGCAAATCCGTTCGATTGAGGCGGAGGTCGGGTCGGCGTATAACCTGTGGCGAAGAGCCAGTAAGGAACAGCTGGATTGGCTGGAGTTACGACGGAGTCGCGACTCTGATGGGAAAAAATTCACCGATGATTCAGCGTTCACACGTCTTCAGGCGGTTTATGCGGCCTATCGATCATTAAAAATTCATGAGCAGGAGCTATTTGAGTTGGTGCTGGATCTAGAGAGCGAAGCGCGTTCCACGGCTCTGTATGTGGAAAAACAGGTTTTTAAGCTAACAGGGACTCTCGAGCAACAATATCGTGAGTGGCGTTCTACGCTGTTGCGAATTAATGACTTGGAGTCCCTGCGATGACGCCGACATTGTCATTTTTGGCGACCTGTCCGGTGGGGCTTGGGCCATTGTTGCTCAGTGAGCTATCCGACCTTGGTGCTGAAGACCTCAGAGACACACCGGCAGGTGTTTACTTCTCGGGTTCGATGGCGCTCGCGTATCGGGCGTGTTTGTGGAGCCGGCTCGCAAACCGAATTTTAGTGAAGCTTTCTGAGACCGCCGTCTCCAACACGGACGACGTTTACGCGTCTGCCCGCGGGTTGAAATGGTCGGATCACATGACGCCCAAGACTCGCTTTGCCGTTGAGTTTCGTGGGCAGAGTGCTTACATCAAAAACACTCACTTTGGCGCGCTCAAGGTCAAAGACGGGATTGTTGATTACTTTCGCGAACAGGTGGGCGAGCGTCCTTCGGTGGACGCCAAACAGCCGGACCTTCGCATTGTGGCTCAGCTCAGCAAAGGTAAGTTGACCATTAGTCTCGACTTGTCAGGCGACAGCTTGCACAAACGGGGCTATCGCTTGGAAGGCGGGAAGGCGCCATTAAAGGAAAATATTGCCGCGGCGGTTTTGTTGCGCGCTGGCTGGCCGGAGAAGTTTAAGGGTGGAGCCTCGCTGGTCGATCCCATGTGTGGTTCAGGGACGCTGTTAATCGAAGCGGCGCAAATGGCGCTTAATATTCCACCTGGCCTGCGGCGAGAGCGATTTGGTTTTATGGGGTGGCTCGGACACCGCAAAGATCAATGGGAGATGATTGTGGCCGAGAGTCAGTCCCAGGTGAAAGCGGCGCTGCCTGATGGAGTGGAGATACGGGGTTACGACGGCGATGTAAATGCGATTCGACGGGCTGAGGAGAACGCTCGCCGAATGAACCTCAGCTCAGTGGTTCGCGTGCGGGTAAAGCAACTGTCTGAGGTCATTAAACCGACCCACCAAAATATGCAAGGCGGCCTTTTGGTGGTGAATCCTCCATGGGGTGAGCGCTTCAGTACCCCCGGCGCTGCGGGACAACTTTACGCCGCGCTTGGGCAAGTGATGCACTCTGAGTTTTCGAGCTGGGATGCTGCGGTTCTAGCG
>JAQXEB010000239.1 GCA_029251065.1 Luminiphilus sp. | reverse complement strand
GTGCTTGAGAACTTCTCCGAGAAAGCCATCCAAAACGGTAGGCCGCTGGCCACACTCGAAGACGTTTTGGTCCCCGCGTATTTGATGCATCGTTATCAGGTGGCCGCCGCCGCCACCTTACTGGGTGGACAGGCCTTTACCTATGCCATGCGAGGCGATGGGCAAACCGCAACAACGCGCGTGTCAGCCGAGGCCCAGCGATCGGCTTTGTCAGCAATGCTCGCCACATTAGAACCGACTGTGCTGCGACTCTCAGACAAGGTGGTGTCGATGATCCCACCCAGACCCCCTCAGTCCGGTGTTAGTCGAGAACTATTTCCCCGGCATACTGGGTATGTATTTGACCCTATGGCTGCAGCAGCGACAGCAGCGCAGATCACATTGTCGCCGCTGCTCGATCATAAGCGAGCAGCTCGGATGAATAATCAGCAATTGATCGACTCAAGCCTCCCAAGCTTTGGAGATATTCTATCGATAGTGATCAATGATCGATGGCCCGAAGCCCGAGCGCCTGAGCTGGTGGCAATTGAACGAACGGTACAACTTTTGATGGTCGACAAGCTGGCCGAGCTGCTTGGGAATGCGTCTGCGGCGGTGCAAGTCCGTGCCGATGCGTTGGACGCCTTGCTTAAAATTCAACGTCGTGCGGAAAAATCTCGAGAGCGCACCCTTGCGGGTAATGCACACATGCGATTTTTGGCGAAACGCATAGGCGTCTTGCTGGATGACCCAAGCGCATTTCAGAACTCCGAGTTGGCGGTGCCGCCTGGCTCACCGATCTGACAACGTGGCTCTGCACGCTGACAGGCGGCCGCGCAAAGGCTTCAGGCGTTTGCGTCGCTCGGATATTGCTCACGAAGAACGCGCTTGAGTATCTTTCCGCTGGGGTTTCTTGGGATAGTGTCGATGAACTCAACGGCGGCAGGTTGCTTGAAACGCGCGAGCTTGTCTTGGCAGTAGGCGAGAATTTCTTCCGCCGTCAGTGCGTCATCGGTTTTCACCACGACGGCGAGCGGTGACTCGCCCCACTTTTCACTGCGCTGCCCGATAACCCCCGCCTCACTAATACCAGGATGACTTTGCAAGACACTTTCAATTTCGGCGGGGTATACATTTTCCCCACCTGAAATAATCATATCTTTGATCCGGTCTTGTATTGAAAAGAAGCCTTGGTCATCCATGACGCCCACGTCACCGGTGCGAAGCCACCCGTTCACGAGGGTGTCGGCAGTTGCGTCAGGTCGATTCCAATACTCACGCATGATGTGCTTGCCTCGGACCAGCATTTCCCCGGCCTCACCGACGGGCAATTCGTTTCCCTGTTCGTCTGCGACCATCACTTCGGTAAAGAAAACTGGCTTGCCGCATGACTCTGGCTTGCTCACTGCGTTCAGCGAATCCATAAGGCAGGCAGGACCACAGGTCTCGGTGAGGCCGTACACTTGATTGATGTCGATGCCCATGTGCTGAAATTGTTGGGTGAGTGCCAATGGCACTGGCGCGGCGCCTGTCATGAAGCCGCGAACGCTGGACCAATCGTAGCTCTCGTAGCCTGGGACCTGCACCATGAAATTGAGCATTGCCGGTACCAGTAACCCACTGGTGATTTTTTCACGTGCCACGCATTCCCAAGCAGCGACGGGATCAAAGCTTCTCATGACGTAGGTCGTTGCGCCGTGGTAAACGTTGATCGTTAGTGGAGTCAGTGCGCCCACGTGAAACATAGGCAAGCAGGCGAGATAGCGTTCATCGGCTTGGTAATCGGCGGTGGCGTGAATCGTGAGTACCCCCCACATTGCCGTTGTGTGTGTGTGAACAACGCCCTTTGGAAGCCCGGTCGTCCCTGACGTGTACATAATGTAAAGCATGTCGTCATCTTCAGCGCCGCATTGAGGCTCGTGGGTACCAGAGGCCTGACAAAACTGCTCATATGACGTAGCAAACGATTGACCCGCGTCGTCTGAGGCGCCGCCCAGTACCTGAAGCCACTGCTGAATATCGGTTTTACCGGTGCGACTGTGTAACTCTGCCGCGGTTGATGAAAAAGCATCGTCGAAGATGAGCCGTGTTGCCCCAGCGTCCTTCAAGATAAATTCAAGTTCGTCCGCAACAAGTCGCCAGTTTAGTGGAACAACGACGCCGCCCACCTTCGCGATTGCGAAAAATGCTTCCATAAATTCCACTGAGTTCATGAGCAGTAAACCGACTCGATCACCCTGTTTTATGCCATCGGCCTGAAGCGAGTTCGCAAGCCGGTTTACGCGCTCGTTAAGCGCTTTAAATGTGAACCGGCGGCTACCGTCACTCTCGACGTAGGCCTCGCGCTCGGGATTGAGATGCGCGCGCTTCGATAGCAATAACCCCATATTCATCTGCATGTTGTGTCCTCACCTTTTTTATGGGCCCTGTTTTTTATTTGTATTCACCGGGGCCGTTATGTGATCAACATTGGTCGGATTTTGTGCAAAATTCAAGCCTCTCAAAGGCTTTTTGCCCGACACCGTCGTGGCTTAGGTTGTGGGAATTGCCCGCTGAGCTCAGAGGGATCCGGTCTTGCTCATGGAAGTAACGTCAAAAGTTATCACTTTGTCGTACAACACCTACTTCTTGACCCCTGAATGTGGTAAAAAGCGCGCGCATTGGAAGTGGCTGTAGGCTCGTATCACAGCAATTCCGAGTAAACGACTTTATAAGGCGCCGGTTGTTGATGTTGACAGACATCGCTTAGCCGGCATGGCACAGCGGGGAGATTACGCTGTTGCCGCCCGACTTAACGCAACCGACTGGAAGATGAGAACAATGTCTGCAGACCTATCCCTGTATCGCAACATCGGTATTTTCGCGCACGTCGACGCGGGTAAAACCACGACGACCGAGCGCATTTTAAAACTGACCGGAAAGATCCACAAAACCGGCGAAGTGCATGACGGTGCAGCAACCACCGACTTCATGGAACAAGAACAGGAGCGTGGTATTACAATTCAGTCTGCGGCGACAACCTGCTTCTGGAAAGATCACCGAATGAACATCATCGACACGCCTGGACACGTTGACTTCACGGTTGAGGTGTACCGATCGTTGAAGGTTCTCGATGGCGGAGTCGGCGTATTCTGCGGTTCAGGCGGTGTTGAGCCTCAATCTGAGACGAACTGGCGTTACGCCAACGAGTCAGAGGTCGCGCGCTTAATTTTCGTCAATAAGCTCGACCGATTGGGAGCGGATTTCTACCGTGTTGTCGACCAGGTGCGAAACGTACTCGCGGCTAACCCCTTGGTGATGACGTTACCCATTGGTACCGAAGACGATTTCGTCGGCGTTGTTGATGTGCTGACCAAGCAAGCCTATGTCTGGGACGATTCTGGCAAGCCTGAGAACTATGAGGTCGTTGACGTTCCTGCTGATATGGTCGATGACGTCGAGACGTACCATGAGCAACTCATTGAGGCTGCGGTCGAGATGGACGACGACGTAATGATGGCGTACATGGAAGGCGAGACGCCCTCCTTAGAAGACATTAAGCGTTGTATTCGCATTGGCACGCGCACCATGCATTTCTTCCCTACGTACTGCGGAAGTGCGTTCAAAAATAAAGGCATTCAGCTTGTGCTGGACGCGGTTGTTGATTACCTGCCCAGCCCAACCGAAGTCGACCCACAGCCATTGACCGACGAAGAAGGCGAGGCGACGGGCGAAGTGGCGATAGTCGACGTTAATGAGCCCCTGCGAGCACTCGCGTTCAAGATTATGGATGACCGTTTTGGTGCACTGACCTTTATTCGCGTCTACTCGGGCACGATGAAAAAGGGCGACACTATCCTTAACTCAGCCACCGGCAAAACTGAACGAATCGGTCGGATGGTCGAGATGCACGCGGACGATCGTACTGAAGTTGATATGGCTCAAGCGGGCGACATATTTGCCTGTATTGGAATGAAAAACGTTCAAACCGGACACACGCTGTGCTCGACGGCTTCGCCCTGCACACTCGAGGCGATGGTGTTCCCTGATCCGGTGATTTCTATTGCCGTGGCGCCGAAGGACAAAGGCGGATCAGAGAAGATGGGAATTGCGATCGGCAAGATGATTGCAGAAGATCCATCGTTCCGTGTTGAGACTGACGAGGACTC
>JAQXEB010000238.1 GCA_029251065.1 Luminiphilus sp. | reverse complement strand
CTGTTGAGGTCTTTTTTAACTGAGATTCATTACGCACGCATTCAAAATAAATAATGATAAAATGGCGCCTTCGGATATGTTAACAACGAGGCAGCTATGTCACAGATATTCCACCTAGCGGTTCCAGCAGGGGACCTTGCGACCACTGTAACCTTCTATACCGAAATACTGGGGTGCCAAACCGGCAACAGCGAACGCGGTCGGTGGGTCGATGTCGACTTTTGGGGCAATGAGCTCACGCTGCATCAGAGCACCGAGCGGCTACCCGGAGTACGACATGACGTCGATATGGGTGCGGTCAGTGTGCCTCACTTTGGTGCACACATGTCCGAGTCCGATTTCAACGCCCTAAAGCAGCGCATAGAACAATCGGATCACGATTACTTAGACCCTCCGTACAGACGATTCAAAGGTACAGAATTCGAGCAAGAAACGTTCTTCATTGCAGACCCCAACGGGAACGTTTTGGAAATGAAGACCATGGTTAATCCTGAGGTTCTCTTTAAGACCTAACCCCCGTACCTGTCGACGCAGCGCGCATGGCCGTCTTCCCTGCTCTTAAGCAGTACTTCGGCGTCTTCAATAGTGAGTCTTGGTTTTATCAGTGATGGGCTATTGGAATCTAGCGTGCGACCGGGATCCGAAGTCGCTACGGCGAACTTACAGTAACAGTCAGTCTCGAGTCGGTTGTGGGTACACCAACAGTCTGCCGAGCAGACGCGACGAGAGCGGTTTTTTGATCCGAAAAAAAAGGGGAGCAACCGCTTAGCGTTATTGCTCCCCTCTAAGATGGTGCGGAAGGCGGGACTTGAACCCGCACAGCCATAGGCCACTACCCCCTCAAGATAGCGTGTCTACCAATTCCACCACTCCCGCAATTTGTATCCGGCTCAGTCGATCGGAAGATCGCTAAACTCCGAGGTATCTAGAGGCTCATCAGCGAGGGGTAGATCACCCACCGGAGCCAAGGGCGCAGCTTCAACCGCACCCAGAGGAACTTCAAATCCTAAATCGTCGGTGTCTGCAAATTGCTGATCAGCAATCATTGCCAAACCAAAACTGGTGGCGAAAAACAGCGCTGACAGCCAGCCTGTTGCTGACGTCAAAACGTTACCCCCGCCTGACGAGCCAAATACCGTTTGTGACGACCCGCCACCAAACGATGCACCCATATCGGCACCCTTGCCACGCTGCAGCAATATAAGGCCAATAATCGCAAGCGCCACCAGAAGGTGAACAACTAAAATGACTTGATTCACTTGTTTCTCCGAAACTGGTGTTAACGAACGACGAAAACACCATTACCAAGGGTGCGCGAGTCTACCCAAGTGCCATCGACAGGGCAAGACTCTTGTTAAGCTGCCCGCTTAATTGCGTCTGCGACTTCGTGAGCAAGACGATCGATCTCAACAGTCTCATCACCTTCAACCATAACGCGAATGACGGGTTCAGTTCCTGATGCCCGAAGCAGGAGTCGGCCGCGCCCTTCAAGCGCCGCTTCGACTCGATCGCAGGCGTTTTTAATCGAAGAATGCGCGTCCATATTAAAGTCTTTGCCAATGCGCACATTAACCAATACTTGCGGCAGCGGCGTGAAACCGGAGGCAAGATCGGCGAGCGATCGACCCGAGGCCATGACGGCAGCAAGAACTTGCAGCGCAGCAATGACGCCATCACCCGTGGTGCTGACCTCGCCACAAATAATATGGCCCGAAGATTCGCCACCCAAGCTCCACCCTTCTGCGTTCATCAGCTCTTTGACATAACGATCGCCGACTTTCGCCCTCGCCAAGCGAAGTCCACCCGCTTCCAGGGCTAATTCCAAACCCATATTAGTCATTAACGTACCAACGACGCCGGCATCCGAGTCCCCGTTCGCTAAGCGATGCATGGCAAGGATGTACAGCACATCATCGCCCGTGAGCAACTCCCCTCCTGCATTGACCATTTGCAGTCGGTCACCGTCACCGTCAAACGCGATACCAATGTCCGCACCTTCCGCGACAACACGTGCCTGAAGCGCTTCAGGTTCAGTAGAGCCCACACCCTCGTTAATATTGTACCCATCTGGCGTCGCGCCAATAACCACAATCTCGGCACCCAACTCGTCAAATACAGCGGGCGCGACGTGATAGGTCGCACCGTGGGCGCAGTCAATCACGAGCTTCAATCCCTTCAGACTCAAAGACTCTGGGAACGTCGCTTTACAATATTCGATATAGCGACCGGCAGCGTCAACAATACGACTGGCTTTGCCGAGCTGCTCAGAATCCACAGTCACCATTGGGCTGTCTATCATGGCTTCAATTTGCAACTCGAGCTCATCCGAAAGCTTGCTGCCCTTGTCATTAAAGAACTTGATGCCATTGTCAAAGTACGGATTGTGCGATGCGCTGATGACAATTCCTGCTTCCGCTTTTTGCGTTCGCGTCAATAATGCGATTCCCGGCGTTGGCAGTGGGCCCAGTAACTTCACATTAGCACCGGCAGCCACCAGACCTGCCTGCAAGGCAGACTCGAGCATGTAGCCTGACACTCGCGTGTCTTTGCCAATCACTACTGTGGGCTTCGATCCGTCGGCACCTGCAAATACTTTCCCAGTCGCCCACCCTAACTTCAGCATAAAATCGGGCGTTACCGGTGAGTCGCCCACGCGTCCTCGGATGCCGTCGGTACCAAAATATTTCCGTGTCACAACTCCCCCTTTGTTGCACGCCATACAGCCAGTGCATCGGCCGTTTCTGCAACATCATGCACTCGAATAACTGCCGCCCCACCCTCTGCAGCCAACACCGCCAGCACCGCACTCGGTACGATCCGATCAGCAGCCGACCGGCCTGTAATGGCGCCGATCATAGACTTTCGAGAGAGTCCGACCAAGAGTGGCAGCTCAAATGAGGCAAATTCGCGCAACCGACGCAATATTTCGTAGTTTTGTGCCACCGTCTTACCAAACCCAAAACCTGGATCGATAAGAACCCGGCTTCGCGCCATCCCAGCAATGAGGCACTGCTCGACACGCGCTTGGAGAAATGCCATCACGTCGCTGACCACGTCTTGATAGTCGGTGTGCGCCTGCATTCGCTCCGGCTCTGCTGACATATGCATCAGTGAGACCGGCAAGTCCGCCTGAACTGCAATCTCGAGCGCACCCTCGCGTGTAAGCGCTCTCACATCATTCAGCATCCCGACGCCAGCTGCAGCGGCTTCTCGCATAACGACAGGATTACTGGTATCGATCGACAAAATAACATCAACGCGCGAAGACAGGAGTGCTATCGCACCCATCACGCGGTCAAGCTCCTCTTGCGTGGAGACGGCTTCAGCCCCGGGTCGAGTGGACTCGCCACCAATATCTAGGATCACCGCGCCATCGGCGACCATCTGGGACGCTCGCACTAAAAGACGATCTTCGAGGAGACCGGCGCTGGAGAGCAGCGCCCCGCCGTCGGAAAAAGAATCGGGCGTCAGATTGAGAACGCCCATGATCTGGGGGGTATCCAGCGAAAGTTGTCGCTCGCCGCAGTTCAGGCTAAATACCACGACTATTTAGTGCGTGATCGGATCACCCACACTCTCGTCATCAGGCGAGGATGCTTCTGGACCCGATGGCGAGTCTGAAGGGCCGTCAGTCCAATCTGCCGGGGGGCTAGGCTTTCGGCCCTCCATAATTTCATCAATTTGCCCAGCATCAATCGTTTCGAACTGCATCAATGCCTCAGCCATCATGTCCATCTTGCTTCGATGTTCCTCAAGCAGACTTCGTGCGCTCTCATAGCACTCGTCGATAATTGAACGGACCTCTTTGTCGATGGCCCGGGCTGTCTCATCTGACATCGCTTTTGACGGCTGACCCGCAGAGCGCCCCAAGAACACCTCTTCGCCGCCTTCGTCATACAAGAGCGGACCCATGGTGTCTGATAGCCCCCACTTGGTCACCATATTGCGTGCAATTTCCGTCGCACGCTGAATATCGTTGGACGCACCGGTGGTAATGCCCTCTTTACCCAGCGTCATCTCTTCCGCGACACGTCCACCAAACAAACTAGTGACCTGACTGATAATGTGACGTCGTGTGTGACTGTAGCGGTCTTCCTCGGGCAAAAACATGGTCACGCCCAGTGCGCGGCCACGCGGAATAATCGAGACCTTATAGACCGGATCATGCTCTGGCATGAGTCGACCCACGATGGCGTGCCCTGCCTCATGATACGCGGTGTTTAGTTTCTCTTTTTCGGACATCACCATTGAACGCCGCTCAGCGCCCATCATGATTTTGTCTTTCGCAAGCTCAAAGTGCTGCATACCGACCGAACGTACACCCGCGCGTGCGGCAAAAAGCGCTGCCTCGTTCACCAAGTTGGCAAGATCTGCACCCGAAAACCCAGGCGTTCCTCGCGCAATTTTTGAGGCTTCCACATTTTCAGCAAGTGGCACTTTGCGCATGTGCACTTTTAAGATTTGTTCACGGCCGCGAATATCAGGCAGACCCACCGTCACTTGCCGGTCAAAGCGACCTGGACGTAACAAAGCGGGATCAAGCACGTCAGGGCGGTTAGTCGCAGCAATAACGATAACACCATCATTCCCACCAAAACCGTCCATCTCGACCAGCAACTGGTTCAGCGTCTGTTCACGTTCGTCGTGTCCACCACCCAGGCCGGCACCTCGATGTCGTCCAACCGCATCGATCTCGACGATAAAAATAATACAGGGAGACTGTTTCTTTGCCTGATCGAACATATCGCGGACTCGCGAGGCGCCCACACCAACAAACATCTCGACAAAGTCAGAACCAGAAATTGAGAAAAATGGCACTTTGGCCTCGCCCGCAATCGCTTTAGCGAGAAGCGTTTTTCCGGTTCCGGGCTGACCCACCATTAACACACCACGCGGAATCCGCCCACCCAACTTTTGGAATCGGCTGGGATCGCGCAGAAACTCGACTAACTCCTGAACGTCTTCCTTAGCCTCATCAACGCCTGCCACATCGGCAAAGGTGGTGGTAATTTGATCTTCGCCCATCAACTTTGCTTTGCTTTTGCCAAAGCTCATCGGACCACCACGACCACCGCCGCCGCCTTGCATCTGCCGCATGAAAAACATGAACACAGCCAAGATGATTAAAATCGGGAAGCTCGCCACTAACAACTGAGTCCAAACAGACTGTTGCTCCGGCTGCTTACCTTCGACAACCACATTGTGGGTGAGAAGATCATCCATCAGCTTTGGATCTTCCACCATCGGTCGAATGGTCTCAAAACTTGACCCATCCTTCCGTTCGGCACTAATGGACAGGCCGTCAACGACCACCTTCGACAGGCGATCATTCTGCACCTCTTGAATAAACGCAGAGTACCCGACTTGCTCGTTTTTGCCCTGCGTGTTGAAATTGTTGAACACCGACAACAGCACTGCTGCAATCGCGAGCCACAACAACATATTCTTCGCCATATTGTTCAAATCACCATCCTCCGGCTTAACGTTGGCGCTTAACAGATCACCAGTATAGCGGGCTATTCGCAAAACCACGCACTTTCTGAGACATGGAGACGGTTACGCCCTATTTCAAGGATCTACGCGAATTTCTTGGTATTGGCTCTAACCGCGAAAACCTTTGGCCACCACGTAGACCTCTTTAGACCGTGGCCTGGACGCGGCCGGCTTTCGACTGTGGACCGTCAGAAAACGTTCGCGCACAGACTTAAGCCACTCATCAAACCCTTCTCCATGGAATACCTTCGCCACAAAAACGCCACCTTGGGGGAGAATCTGCACCGCGAGATCGAGCGCCAGTTCAACCAAATACATCGCCTTGGGCTGATCCACACTAACGATGCCGCTCATATTAGGGGCCATATCTGAGAGTACAGCGGACGGAACACTCTCCCCAATAACCTGCTGAATCTGATCAAACACAGACTGCTCGGTAAAATCGCCTTCAATAAAATCAACGCCTGCCAAAGCGTCCATTGGAAGAATGTCGCTAGCCACCACTCGGCCTTTATGGCCCACAAGGTGGGCGGCGACCTGAGACCAACCTCCAGGTGCACTGCCCAAATCAACCACTGTCATTCCCGGCCGTATGAACCGATCTTTGTCATTCAGCTCGAGGAGCTTATAGCAGGCTCTGGATCGATAGCCCTCAGCTTGCGCACGCTGAACATAAACATCGTCGCGATGTTCTTTGAGC
>JAQXEB010000237.1 GCA_029251065.1 Luminiphilus sp. | reverse complement strand
TTCCTTGCGGCAATTATTGACACGCCAACACTTGAAGAGCGTTGGCACCAGGGTGGCTATGTCGGCTATGCGATTACCACAGTCGGTGCGTTTGCCTTCCTGCTGGCCATTGTTCGCGTCATTATGCTAACGATGATGGGTGCGGCGGTGAACAGCCAGCTTAAGTCAGGCGAAGCGAAAGCAAATAATCCGCTGGGTCGTGTGCTTCTGGTCAGCCAAGAAAATCCGAACATTGATACAGAAACGCTTGAGCTGAAGATGGCGGAAGCGGTACTGCGTGAGACGCCTAAGCTAGAGTCCGGCTTGACCCTGCTGAAAATTATCGCAGCGGTTGCACCGCTCATGGGTCTACTCGGAACGGTCACGGGTATGATTATTACCTTCCAGGCCATCACGATCTTTGGTGCAGGTGATCCCAAGGCGATGGCCGGCGGTATTTCGAGCGCACTGATTACCACAGTTCTGGGTCTTTTGGTTGCGATTCCAACCGTGCTGTTGCACACCGTTGTCAACGGTCGGGCTCAGAAGATCATGCACATCCTCAACGAGCAGGCAACGGGCATCGTTGCTGAGCGTGCTGAGGCTGCGGGTAATTAGTCGGTAAATCGGACGGAGTAACAGCCAATGGCAGAACTGCTCGATACCATCATGGCGTTTATGGACAAAGGCGGCAATGTTCTCTGGATCATTGCTACCCTCGTTTTCTTCATGTGGACACTGATTGTCGAGCGCTTCATTTACTTTTTGGGTGGCGGCTGGAAGTCGGATCGACTGCTCGCTGTCGACGCCTGGGAAGATAGAGCAGAGCGCAAGTCTTGGAACGCGAAACAAATCCGTTCGAAGTTACTCTCGGAAAGCCGCAGTGTTATTAACGATAATATGGCGTTAATTGCGACCTGCGTTGCCCTCTGCCCATTGCTGGGTCTGTTGGGCACCGTCACGGGAATGATCGAAGTCTTTAACGTGATGGCGGTCACCGGTGGTGGTGATGCCAAGTCGATGGCGGGCGGCGTAGAGCGCTCAACCATTCCGACGATGGCGGGTATGGTCGCCGCGCTTTCAGGTTTGTTTGCCAATACGCAGCTCCAACGGATGGCGTTACGCGAGCAGCAGCTTCTTGAAGACCAATTGACATCAGACCACTGAGCGGCCAGTTGAGGATTTTTAAGTGAGAAAAATTGGAAAACCACAAGCTGAAGAGGGTGCGGAAATTGATCTGACACCCATGCTTGATGTCGTGTTTATTATGCTGATCTTCTTCATTGTTGTTGCCTCGTTTTTGAAGGAGGCGGGTATTGAGATTAATCGACCTGATGACAACCAGCCTCAGGACCCGAATGACTCGGTCAGCATTGTTGTCGAGATTTCCGCCGATAATCAGTTGTGGATGGAGAACCGACGCGTCGATGTGCGCGCTGTGCGGGCTAATATTCAACGACTGTTGGCGGAAGACCCTGAGGCTCCTGTCACTATTAAGGTGAGCAAAGGAGCAACGTCGGGTGTCGTGGCGGATGTCGCAGATGCGGCACGAGAGGCCGGCCAATACAATGTAAGTTGGGCGACGGACAAGGGCTAAGGTATGAGTTTAAGAGATCAAGCCGGCAGGTCCGCTGGCGCACAAGAAGAAAGTCAGATCGATCTGACGCCCATGCTGGACGTCGTCTTTATTATGCTGATCTTCTTCATTGTGACTTCTTCTTTTGTGAAGGAGCCTGGTGTAGAGATCGACAAGCCCGGTGCAGGAACGACTGAGGCATGCCCTAATGGCACCATTATCTTTGCCGTAGATAACCAAGGCAAAATTCACTACAACAAGAACGAAATTAAGCTTGAGCGCGCTAACTTTTTTGCCAAGGCTGCGAAAGACGAGACACCAAGAGCGAATATTGTCATTCAGGCTGATGAGGAAAGCCCGGCGTACGTGGTCGAGCAATTATTTGATACTTTGCGCAGTACATTTTCTGCGCCTCCCTGTGTTTCGACATTAGATGAGTAAGAGAATGCCAGCAACATTGCGATCAATCGTTGGAGCTGTTGTAGCGATTCCTATCGCTATCGGCCTGTTTTACGTCATGCAGAGCTTAGTCACGCGTGATTTTGAACAGGAAGACGTCAAGGCCAGAAAAATTGCCGATATCGTCGTTCCAGATAAGGTTATTGAAACCAACTTAAAAGAAGTGCTGCCAGAGAAGGTCGAAGATCCCGACGAGCCTCCGCCCGATATGGAGCCTTTGGATTTCGACACGGACCTTGATATGAGCACAGCGAACATGGCGCCGACGGTTGCGATGAATGTCAGTATCAATGCGTCCGGACTGTCCTCTGGGGACGGCGAGTATTTGCCAATTGTAAAAGTTGCGCCGATTTATCCACGTCGTGCGCAGACTCGCGGTATCACCGGCTTTTGCATTGTCACGTACACCGTGACAACAACAGGTGCGATCCGCGATCCGTACGTGGCTAGCGAAACTGATTGCTCACCCAAAGGCATTTTTGAAAGCGCATCGATCAAAGCGGCACTTAAGTTTAAGTACAAGCCTCGGGTCGTCGACGGAGAGCCGATTGAAGTTGCGGGTGTGCAAAACAAATTCACTTACGAGCTCGAGGGAGGTCGTCGCTAATGGCTTCATTGCTGAAGTTCTTCCGGCACACAGTTATCACCACCTTTATGGCGGTCTCTGTTGTTGCGGTATTGGTGGTTGCTGATCAGGCCGCAGATCTGAGGCTGGTAGCAGATGCGTCGGCTCAAGATGCGCCTAAAAAGAAAGAACGTGAAACGCGAAAAACACCGGCGCTTAGGAACAATATTTACGAGAAGCTGGCCGAAGCTCAGGTGTTTGCGGAAGCGCAGCAGTTCGCTGAAGCTGAAGAAGTGCTCAATGAGATGCTGGACGCCACCAGTAAGAAAAGTAAGCTCAACAAGTACGAGCTCGCAAATGTTTACAACACGTACGCTTACCTTCGTTAGGCCGTCGAAGACTACACCGGAGCCCTGAACTACTACCGAAAGGTCATAGACCAGCGCCCTGAAATTCCGCTGGCGCTTGAGATTGGTACGCTGTACACCGTCGCGCAGTTATATTTTCTGCAGGAAGAGTGGCAAAAAGGCATCGATACCCTTAATCAGTGGATGGCCGCCAGTGATAACCCAAGTACGAACGCCTATGTGTTGCTGGCAAACGGTTATTACCAGTTAAAAGATTACGATAAGAGCCTGTTTAATATAGAAACAGCGATTGAGCGTGATCAGGCCGCGGGGAAGTTACCGAAGGAGCAGTGGTACAACTTAGCGCGATTTATCTACTTCGATCGAGACCAGTACCGCAAGGCGCTCGATATTCTCGATATCCTCATCATGTACTACCCTAAAAAGTCGTACTGGCTTCAGGCGTCTGCGCTTTACAGCGAGTTAGGCGATGAACCTCGACAGCTCGCAATGCTCGAAGTCTCTTACGAGCAAGGCTTGCTCGATCGGAGTCAGGACATTGTCAATCTTGCATCAATGTACTTGAACGCTGAGGTCCCTTACTGGGGTGCTAAAGCCATGGATACTGGGTTCAGCGATGGGATTGTCGAAGAGGAGTCCAAAAACTATGAACTGGCAGGCGCCGCGTGGCGACAGGCTCAGGAAGTTGAGAAGAGTCTGCCAATGCTAGAAGCAGCTGCTTCGACCTCTGAAAAAGGTGAGCTTTACGCACGATTGGGCAACGTTTACCTCGACGTCGACAAGAATAAGCAAGCGGTTGAGGCGTTAAAGAAAGGTTTAGACAAGGGCGGGATTAAACGCCCGGACCAAGCGCGGCTCGCACTCGGCATGGCTTATTTCAACTTGGGTGAGTTTAATGCCGCACGTCGGGCGTTTCGTGATGCGCGAAAGGACAAGCGGGCCCGCACCTACGCGGATCAGTGGCTCAAGTACATTACCAGCGAAGAGCGACGCCTTGAGGAGCTTGCAAAAGATCTTGGGTGAATGTCTTAGAGATGCACAAAAAGAAAAGGCCGCTTAAAAAGCGGCCTTTTTTTTAGAGGGAAAAGAAATTTAAACAGGAACTACGTTCTCTGCTTGTGGTCCTTTTTGGCCAGCTGTGACTGTGAATTCGACTTTTTGACCATCGGCTAAAGTTTTGAAGCCATCGCCGTTAATCGCGCTGAAGTGAACAAACACGTCGGGTCCGCCTTCTTGCTCAATAAAACCGAAACCTTTGGTTTCATTAAACCACTTAACGGTACCTGTAACTGTAGACATACTGTTTTACCTATCGTTTAAAAATGTAACAGTGCATAACGCACTAACTCGGCCAGAAGTCACAAAACAACCTCTGAGCGGACTGACACTATAGGGGCTCAAGAGCCTCACGTCTAATGAACCTTTTATGGCGTTGTCACTTTTTAACCTATTGACAATAGTTTTATGGAGTTTGTGGCGCCTGCTTTTCCAATTAACGTCCCCATGGTCATGAGGATATGGTCGCCTTTCGTGATAAACCCGGCATCGCTTAAGAACTCCATCGTACGTGACTCGATGTCTTGGGGATCGAATGCCGTAATGTCAAAGTACAGCGGTATGACGCCCCGGCACAGCGACAGGCGCTGCAGCGTTTCGGCATTGCGGCTCAGTGCAAATATGGGCAGTCCAGAGCTCAACCGCGACATTAAGGTCGGTGTGCTCCCCACCTCTGTGTGAGTTGCGATACCCCGCACCCCAGGGAAGTGATTAGCGCCGTACATTGCAGAGAGTGCGATGGTCTCCTGCGGCGATCTAAATTCGCGATCTTGTCGATAACGCGACTTGCGCGCGACCGGATGGCTTTCTGCACCGACTGCTGCGTTGGCCATAGCGCGTACCACCTCAACAGGGTATGAGCCGACGGCCGTTTCTGCAGACAACATCACAGCGTCCGTGCCATCCAGAACGGCGTTAGCCACATCAAACACTTCGGCACGCGTGGGCATCGAGTTGCTGATCATTGACTCCATCATCTGTGTAGCGGTGATGACCATTCGGTCTCGCTGGCGGGCTCTTGAGATAAGGTCTTTCTGAATACCAATCAGTTCAGCATCGCCAACTTCAATGCCCAAGTCACCGCGTGCCACCATCACGCCCTCGC
>JAQXEB010000236.1 GCA_029251065.1 Luminiphilus sp. | reverse complement strand
GCAACATCCGCCCTTAAAGATGAGCTATTGAGTTACCAGCGAAACTTTTACACGGATCAAAAGAAACAAGGCGGGCACTACCTCGCCAGCGCAACGGGTGACCCGACACGACTCGCGGAATTTGTGCGAGTACTCAAGGGGCACCAGATCACCGTTGAAGCGCTCGCCTCTGACATGACAGTGGACGGTCACACCTACCGTGCGGGCGAGACGGTTGCAATTCCGCTTGACCAACCTCAGTCGACCTACCTCGAGACACTGTGGCGAGCGCAGTTAGAATTTGAAGAGAACGTATTCTATGACGTCTCGACCTGGACACTGCCGTGGGCGTTTAACCTCACGCATACGCGGTCTGCCGTGCGACGTGCAGCGACTGAGCCCTGGGCTGAGCGCGACTTGGATCAAATGACTGGGTTAGCACCGTCTGCAGTCGGTTATTTAATCGACTGGCGTGATTCAGCAAGCCCCGCCCTTCTCTACGACTTACTTGAGATCGGCGCCAACGTTCGGGTTGCCGAAGCGACATTCACCGCACTCACCGCCAAAGAAGGCGCGGTGAACTTTGCACACGGTACGCTGTTCGTTGCGCCTGAGCTTCAGGAAAATATTTCTGATGCAGTCATCAATCGCTTAACGACGGCCAAGGCCGAGGGCATCGCGGTCTACGCAGCAACCAGCAGCTACACGCCAGAGGGCATCGACTTGGGAAGTCGCGCTTTCACTGTCCTCTCGCTTCCCAAAGTGCTGTTGGTGACAGGACCCGACACCTCAGCGTACAACATCGGCGAAATATGGCATTTGTTAGACACGCGTGTCGGCATGCCGGTCACCATGGTGGACAGCCACCGGTTAAGTCGAGTGAGCCTCGGTGACTACAGCCATGTGATTATGGCGTCACCACTTCGCGCATCGAGCATGACGCAAAAACTCGAAACGTTTATAAATCAAGGTGGCGTGCTTTGGGCGCAAGGCGAATCCACCGTTGCCTGGGCCGCTGATCAGGGTCTGACCAACGTCACTTGGCGAACAACAAGCGCGCAAGCAGCCAAAACCGCTGGGCAAGATACGGTCAAGGACGGCGCCAACGCAACAGCGGAGGAGCTGTCCCCTCCAAAACGAAAGCCCTTCGGTACCGCCTCTGACGAATACGCGTTCACCCTCGTCCGGGGTGCTATTTTACAAGGCGAATTGGACGTGACCCACCCGCTCGGTTTTGGCTACGAGTCGTCGCAGTTGCCCGTGTTCAGAACGTCGAATCGCTTCATGAATCACTCGGCGAATCCCTACTCGACCCCGCTTGCATACACCAACACACCCTTGCTCTCAGGTTATATGTCGAGCGAGAACCAAGGCGTCGTTGCCAATTCAGCCGGACTGATTGTGGATCAACGCGGTGCGGGCGCAGTTGTGCTCTCTCTGGACAGTCCAACGTTCAGGGCATTTTGGTGGGGTACACAACGACTTCTAGTCAACGGCATTTTCTTTGGTGATTTGTTAGAAGAGCCTCGCTAAGCGAGGCTTGGGCGAGCCGTCTATCGGCTACCGATCACGTCAGGTGTGCAAAAGTAACCTAGGGTTTTTCAGGCTAATTCGGTAACCTCCCCGCCTGAAAAATGACGGTAATTCCCTACCGTCATTGCGCTAGCGAGGTCCACGTTGAGCACAAAGATCAAGGTCGAAAATCCACTGGTTGTTCTGCACGGCGACGAGATGGCTCAGGTCGCGTTTACCGAAATTCTGGCACGCTTTGTCACGCTCCCACTCGATATTCAACTTGTTGAAATCGACCTCTCAGCCACAAAGCGATTTTCCAGTAACGGCGAAGTGATCCATGAGGCTATTTCAGCACTCAAAGCGCATGGCGTCGGCATTAAAAATGCAGGTATGACCGTTAACCGTGCGCAACTTGACGATCTGCTCAACCAACACCCCAACGTCGTGGAGTCAACGCTCGATCCACTCGCCACTAAATCGCCCAATGGTGCGATTCGCAAAGGCATCAGCGGGAACATCACACGAGAAGACATTGAGTTTCGCAATATACAAAGTGTGCGCCCCAATTGGATTGACCGCGATATTGAAGTGGACACCATGGAAACCGGTGGGCTGGACTTCAGCTACAGTGAGCTGTCGAACGCAACCGGCGTGGCTAAAGTCATGTTCGTGGGTTCGAGCGGTGAACCCGTAGAACTTCACCGTCGCTCGCTCAATAAAGGCGACCCTTGGATGCTCGCCACCAATTGTCTTGAAGAAGTGAAAGCGTGGGCTCACCGTTTCTTTCAGCGCGCAATTGAAGAGAAGCGGGACATCTACTTAGGACTCAAAGACACCGTGGTCTCTGGCTACGATGGGGTTATGCGCACCGCCATTGAGGAGATCTATACGCAAGACTATCAAGCGCGCGTCGCTGAAGCGGGCTTGAGCTATCAGTACGAGCTCATTGACGCGCAGGCAGCTAGAATCGTGTCTAACCCGCCCAAACGAGCGCTCTGGGGTGTCCCTGATAACGTCAGCGGTATGAAGCTCTTTAAGCTGGTGCAACAACTCAAGCGCTACGGGCTTCCAGAGCGAAAAGCACACGTGTCGATCTCTCGCATGAGTGCCGGCGGCGGCGATCAATACGGCAGTTACAACACGCCTTCACCCGAAAAAGGTGTCATTAAAGTCATCGTCGATGGCGAAGAAAAGCATGCGCGCTACGTCAAAGAGGGCGACCCCATCCTTTTCATGTCCAACGATCGAGACGCGATTAAAGACTGGGTCAGTCAGGTTTTTAAGGATGCTGCAGTCAACAAAAAGGAAGTCTATTTTGGTCTCAAGCGCGAATTCGTAAACTACGACGAGGTTTACAGCTCGATCATTCTAGAGATACGAAAAGAGCTCGCAGCCCTCGATACACCACCACCGTCGTTCATGATCATGCGACCCTCCCGTCAGCTGAGCAAAATGATTTGCGATCCCCCTCGATGGGGCATGTACCCAGCTCAAAACCTTGATGGTGATATCTTCTCGGACATCTCAGCGGCGCTTGGCGGTAGCTTAGCGACGGCAAGCTCGGTGATCATCAGTAAAGACGGGACAAAATTATTCGAAGCGCCCCATGGCACTGCCCATGATTTGTATGTTCGCTACCTTGAAACTGATGGTAAGGAAGCCAACTTCAACTCGTCTGCGCTTATCTTTGCAGTTGCCAGTGCGCTTGAAGAGCTGGCGGGACGCGAGAATAATTCGGCACTGACTGAGTACGCAGCTCGGCTAAAATCGGCATTGATCGAGACCGTGGCTCAAGGTGTGATTACAGGTGATCTCAAAGGTAAGACAACAGCGCCCGATGCTGAGCGTATCGTCGATATGAACGGTTTTTTGGACGCGGTCGCGTCAAACCTGTCCGCCTAGTACACCGTTCAAAGGGGGCTGTTTAAGAGGCCGTGAGACGCTTTGTCTGTCGCAAGCCCAGGTAAAGTAACAGGCCAAACGGTCCGGCCATTAGGGTGAAAAAGAGACACGGAACGACCAACACGTGACTGATCTCGTGTTCCTGACTGTCTCTAACGATCCAACCGCCAACAAAGAGATCGAATGCCAAATAATGAATCCAGCCTGCGAGCAATAAGCCGTCTACGCCAAACAGCGCCTTGACCGACTCAAGCGTGCCAAAACCACCTTCAGACGGCGCCTCGTTGCTGAACGAGAACATTAGGCTGGCGTAGATTGAGCCGAGTAATAGCGGCACCAATACGCTCGGAATGATGTCACGCGCCAATGCCCACCTTGGGGCAACAACCAACCCGATCCATCCCAACAGGGCGACACCACTGCACAGACTAAATACGGTTTCTAATGACATAAGAGTCTCTTCTTTTCTGAGGCGCTGGCCAGCGACACCGTAGTGGACCACACTTATCCTTTAAATAACATTTGCGAGAGTAAGCATGCTCATTTCTGATCAACAACACCCCCTAGACACTGGCATGAGCAGCAAGCCTGAGGCCACAGACGTGGTATCTGGGCTCGATCTGTCGGGTAAAACGGCCCTCGTGACCGGTGGATACTCGGGCATTGGTGTCGAAACTGTCAGAGCGCTCACGAGCGTAGGTGCTCGTGTTGTCGTCCCCTCGAGAGACATCGATCGGGCAGTAAAGGCCCTTGAGGGTGTCATTCCCCCAGACCAAATCGGCGCTATGGATCTGTCGGATTTACCCAGCGTTACGGCCTTTGGTGAGACCTTTGCTCGCGCCTATCCCGTCTTGGACATCGCCATTTTCAACGCCGGCGTGATGGCCTGTCCGTTGGACCGGACCCAGCAAGGACTTGAATGGCAGTTGGGCGTCAACCATGTCGGCCACTTCGCACTGTTACGCACACTACTTCCGAGCTTGAGAGCAGCGAAGGGGGCTCGAGTGGTCACGCTGTCCTCGATTGCCCACCGATTTGGCGGGATTGAGTTTTCTGACATGAACTATGAACACCGACCTTATGATAAGTGGCAGGCCTACGGACAGGCGAAGTCTGCGCAGTCGTTGATGGCGGTTGAGCTGGATCGCCGCGAGCGTGCGAACGGTATCCGAAGTTTTGCTGTTCATCCCGGCGGTATTTTTACCCCCCTACAAAGGTATTTGAGTAACGACGAAATGGCGGAGTTTGGGTGGACCACGCAAGACGGACAGCCCTCCCCCGTCGCACAGAAGCTCTTCAAGTCGACCAGCGAAGGCTGTGCCACCTCGCTCTGGGCGGCAACCGCCGACGTACTCAAAAACACGGGCGGTGTTTATTGCGAAGATTGCAACGTCTCAAGCGTGGTCGCCGATGACAGTAATGCGTTTACCGGTGTGCGACGTTGGGCGGTGGACGGTGGCATTGCAGAACGCCTTTGGACGGAAACCGAGGCACTGATTGATCGGTGTTAGGTCACACCATCGTGCGCTCAGTCGGCGCGCGCCGCACTCCGTCGTCGTGATCGGCGTCCTCCCTCTGAGGCACCTCGCTCTGACAAATCAGGCCACGGCGCGCCCAAAATCTCAGTCATGGCCGCAGCATCAAAAGGTCGCGGGGCTGTTGTGTTAAGCGCAGTGGCCATGGCCGCTAAGTGTTCAGGGGTTGTACCGCAGCAGCCACCAATAATCGTCGCGCCCGAGTCACGCGCAAAGAGCGCGTAATCGGCCATGAGTTCGGGACTGCCGTGGAAATGAATGGCGCCGTCGACGTACTGAGGAATGCCGCAATTACCCTTCGCAGCAATGGGTAAACCACAGTTCGCCGCCAACAGTTGAGTGGTGGAGTCCATGAGTTCTGCGGGGCCAATACCACAGTTTGAGCCGACCGCGTCCAACCCAATCTCAACGGCGAATGCGGCAAACTCAGTGGGTGTCACGCCCATCATCGATCGGCGTGCCGTATCAAATGTTAAACACCCCACCACCGGGAGACCTGTTGATTTGGCAGCCTCGGCGGCAGCGGCAACCTCTTCGTTTGCCGACATTGTCTCGATCCAAAGGACTTGTGCGCCCCCCTCTGCCAACGCGACTGCTTGATCCTTAAAACAGGCAACAGCCTGTTCAAAAGTGAGTTCGCCCATGGGCACGAACAACTCCCCCGTGGGACCCATTGACCCGGCAACCACCGCACGAGCCCCACTTTCGTCTGCATACGCCACCGCCGCCTGGCACGCCAGTTCCGCAGCCGCTTTGTTGATCTCGTGGACTCGATTTTCACTTTTATGCAACTTCAGCCTCATCGCATTTGCACCGAAGCTATTCGTCAGAATCAGATCAGCGCCGGC
>JAQXEB010000235.1 GCA_029251065.1 Luminiphilus sp. | reverse complement strand
AGTCTCGACATGTCGACAATGGCAAATCCAGCGGTTATTGCACACCGAGGGGCCTGTGGTTATTTACCTGAGCACACCCTTCAAGCAGTCGAATTGGCGCATCAGCAGGGCGCTGACTATCTCGAACAAGACGTCGTCCTCACCGCAGACGGCATTCCCATAGTGCTCCATGATGTGACCTTAGAGCTCACTACCAATGTTGCGTCTATCTTTGAAGGCAGGCAACGGGATGACGGTCTATTTTATGCGATTGATTTTACGCTTGCCGAAATAAAACAGCTTACGGCGCACGAGCGGACGGACCTCAGTGGAAACGCTGTTTTTCCAGACCGGTACAGCGGTGACGGGGTACACTTCGAGATCCCTACTCTGGCGGAAGAAATCGAGTTAGTCGACGCTCTGAACGCCAACACAGGAAAGTGCGCGGGACTTTATATCGAGTTAAAGCGACCCGAATTTCACGAGTCTGAAGGCGTCGATCTCTACACATCGGTATTGCAAGTGCTGAGAGAATACGACCGACTGGGCGACAATCCTGAAACAGTGATTCAGTGCTTCGATCCCGTAACACTCAAACGCGTTCAATCCGACGGCATCTTCAAAGGTCCCAGGGTGCAACTGATTTTGACGGAAACCATCCTCGGTATGCGTGGCGATGTCCAGATGATGCACACGTCAGAGGGTATTCACCAGATCGCTCAGTACGCGCACGGTATCGGCCCAGACGTCAGTCTTCTCGAAGATGACCACGGCGCGCCAAGCGAAATGCTCAAAGAAGCAAAAAAGCTTGGTCTTTTTTTACATCCCTACACGCTACGTGCAGATTCCGAATCTTTACCCGGTGTAGACTTCGCCTCACTTCATAAAAAGCTCTTTATCGACTTAGGTGTCGACGGCGCTTTTTCAGACTTTCCAGATCAAACACGAGCGCTACTTCAACTTTTGGGGAAATAAACTTAGTGTCAAACGACGCCCACCGCGTACACCGCAGAACAAAAATCGTAGCAACAGTTGGCCCTGGTAGTGATAGCGAAGAGATGATTGGTCGTCTCATCGCCGCTGGCGTCGACGTTTTCCGATTAAATTTCAGCCATGGCTCATCAGAGCATCATCAACGTATCGCTCACACAATTCGGAAACAAGCGCGACATCAGGACCGCTATGTGGGCGTACTTGCAGACCTCCAAGGACCTAAAATACGCGTTGCAAGCTTCGCACACGGTCAGGTCGATCTGACCGCGGGCGACGCATTTCGGCTAAGCCTCTCGATTGACTCCGAAAGTGGTGACGCCTCAGGCGTCGGTATTGAATATCAAGATCTACCCAAGAGCGTGGTCGTCGACGACATACTCCTCTTAGATGACGGAAAAATGCGGTTGCGCGTCGATAGTGCAACGGCTACCGACATCGATTGTACGGTCCTTGTGGGTGGCAAGTTGAGCTCACGAAAAGGGGTTAACAAGCTTGGTGGCGGCATTGCTGCGCCTGCGCTGACCGAGAAAGACAAAGCAGACATCCGTGCTATGGAGGTCATCAAACCCGATTTTGTGGCGGTATCCTTTGTCGCCTCGGTCGCCGATATCGAAGAGGCACGAGCGCTGTTGACGGACGCTGGGATTACGGCGGCGATCATCGCTAAGATTGAGCGCGCCGAAGTGGTGGCTGATAGCGACCTGCTCGATAGTATTATCGACGCCTGCGAGGGCGTTATGGTGGCACGCGGTGACTTAGGTATTGAGGTTGGCGATGCTGAGCTGATTGGTATTCAGAAAGACCTGATCTCTAGAACCCGCAAACGAGACCGAATGGTCATTACCGCGACACAAATGATGGAGTCAATGATCAGCAACTCCATGCCCACGCGTGCCGAAGTGTTTGATGTGGCTAACGCCGTTCTGGATGGTACGGACGCTGTTATGTTGTCTGCAGAAACGGCGGTTGGCTCCTACCCTGTTGAGGTGGTCCGCGCGATGGCCAACGCAGCAGTCGGCGCCGAGAGCCATCCGATAGCACGCAAGTCGCGCTACCGACAAGATCGCGAATTTAGATCGCCGCAAGAGACCATTGCGCTGTCTGCAATGTACGGCGCCAATCACTTCCCAGGGGTACGGGGTATCGCAACTCACACGGAGATTGGCAGTACACCGACCTTAATGTCACGGCTGAGTTCGGGCCTGCCCATATTTGCACTGAGCCGCAACGCTGAAACGCTACAGCGCCTGGCGCTGTGCCGAGGGGTCATACCGCTTTACTTTGACATTACGGCATTCGATCCACAAGACATTGAATCACGCACGATGGAGTTCTTAAGCGATGCCGGATTTATCACGAAAGGCGACCATATCCTCATGACAATGGGGACGTTAATTGGAAAAGCAGGAGCAACAAACTCCATAAAACTATTGTCAATAGGTTAAAAAGTGACAACGCCATAAAAGGTTCATTAGACGTGAGGCTCTTGAGCCCCT
>JAQXEB010000234.1 GCA_029251065.1 Luminiphilus sp. | reverse complement strand
CCACTGCTTTTTCGATCAGAAAGTGCAGTTCTTTTTCAGGGATGACCGCGCCTGAGGGGTTTCCCGGTGTGCACATAAAGAGCAGGTCGCACTGTGCCCATTCATCCTCTGAGAGTTCGCGATAATTTGCTAGATAATCCAGCTCAGGGGGGCAGGGTATGAGTGTTGGCTGAACACCTGCGAGCAGGGCGGCTCCCTCGTAAATTTGGTAAAAAGGATTTGGAATGACCACTGCACCGCGCTTTTGGGGCGTGACAAAAGCCTGAGCAATCGCAAATAAGCCCTCTCGCGTCCCGTTCACCGGCAGCACCTCAGAAGCGGGGTCGATGTCTCGCGTGTCAAAGCGTCTTTGGAGCCAAGTGGCGATATGCTGTCTGAGCTCTGGTAGTCCAACAATGGTCGGGTATCGGGACACTTCGTTGAGCGAGTTAAAAAGGGCCTCTAACACATGGGCAGGAGGCAGGTGTTTGGGTTCGCCAATGGTCAGAGAAATACGATCTTTGTCAGGACAGTCAATGCCGGCCGTCAGTTGCGCGAGCTTCTCGAACGGGTAAGGGTGGAGCTCGCGCATTCCTGGGTTCATGCGGCCACGTCCGTATCAAGCGCTTTACACAGTGCGCTTTTCAGAGCGTCGCAAATGGCGTCATCGTTCAGTCGATTGCCGGTTTGATCCGTGAGAAAGAAAACATCCTCTACACGCTCGCCAAGTGTCTGGATTTTGGCCGCCTGAATCGTAACCGCATTGTCATCCAGCGTTTGGCCGACGCGTGCGAGCAATCCAGGGCGATCGGGTGAGCTGAGCTCCATAATCGTCAAATTTCGAGCCCTGTCCTCAACAAACGTGATCTCGGTTGGCGACAGAAACGAGCGAAGTGAGCGCGTAATACGCTGATGCGCCGTACTCACCTCTGCTGTGCTTAGCGCCTTGTAAATCGCATCCTCGATCATGTGCATGGTTTCTGGCGAATTATCGACTGGATTTCCGTCAGCTTTTAATACAAAAAAGGTATCCAGTGTGGCGCCGTCGGTGCCTGAGTATATGCGGGCATCGTTAATGCTGAGGTCCATGACTTCCAAGGCCGAGCAGACCCGTGAGAAGACGTTAGAGGTGTCCTCAGTGTGCACAAAAATCTGAGTCGCATTGGCGATTAATGACTCTGACGAGTGTTTGAGCAGGACCAGTGGGCCGTCACCTTTGTCAAAGTCAGCGATCGCTTCCGTGTGCCACGCGATGTCCTCGGGGCGCTCACGTAAAAAATAGTCGCTCCCTCTTGCCGCCCAAATTTCCGCGAGTTCGTCATCTAAAAAGCCTCTGAATTCGAGCAGGTGGGTGGCGGCTTTCTTGGTGGCATGGATCACGTCTTCGCGTGCAATTGGATTGGCCAGACCGCGCCGCAATGCACGTCGAGTCTGCGTATAAAGGTGTCGCAGTAGCGAGCTGCGCCAGGCATTCCAGAGCTCCGGATTTGTGCCGTTAATATCAGCAACAGTTAGCGTAAACAAATAATCAAGGCGCTCTTCGGTAGACACGTGCTCGGCGAAACGTTGAATCTCTTGAGGATCTGAGGTGTCCCTCTTTTGGGAAAATGAACTCATGAATAGATGATTTTGAACCAGCCAAACAACGAGCTCAGTGTCGGGCTCGTTAAGGAAGTGACGCTCACAAAAACGCCTTGCATCAACGGCACCTAATGCTGAGTGATCGCCACCGCGACCTTTGCCAATGTCGTGATAAAGGGCCGCCACGAACAGCAGCACTGGGTTGCGAAGGCGGTGAGCGATTCGCGTCGTTACCGGGAATTTGTCCGTGTAGTCTGCCCGCAAAAACCGACGACTGTTGGCGATGACCTGCATGGTGTGTGCGTCAACCGTATAGGTGTGGAACATATCAAACTGCATCTGCCCCACAATCATCTCAAATTCAGGAAGATAACGGCCCAATACACCATGCCTTAGCATACGACGAAGCTGTTTCGTCATTGAATAGGGCGACGAGAGCACATCGGTAAATAGACGACGATTTAACGGATCATCGCGAAACTCGGTATTGATCAGGTCAGTTGAAGCGCGCAACAGTCGAGTCGTCTCTGGATCGATTCGTTTAATGCGCTCGTCTCTTCCAATCACTGCAAATAATCGGAGTAGATTTGAGGGGGATTGCGAGAAAATGTCCGGGCGTCGAGCAGCAATTCGATCATCGATCAGCTCAAAGTCATCATCGATAACAATGGCGTCGCCGGGGTTAGAGTGACGCAGGGTATTTTCAAAGGTATCAATCAATAGGGCGGTAATGTGTGAAATGGCTTGCACATTTCTAAAGTAAGCTTGCATGAACTGCTCTACCGCAAGCTTACCCTCGTCCTTGAATCCCCACTGGCTGGCCAAGGCGCGCTGATGTTCAAACAGTAGGCGATCTTCTTCCCGCCCTGTCAGTGTATGAAGCGCAAACCGAACGCGACTGAGATAGTCTTGCCCAGCGTCGAGCAGATCAAGTTCTTCTGCGGTCAAAAATTCGCCCGCGGGCAGCCGATCGAGCGACGTACCAAAGTGACGCTGGGCTATCCAGCCAATGACCTGAATGGCCCTAAGGCCACCGGGCGAAGACTTCACGTTGGGCTCCAGACTGTAGCCAGTAAGACCAAACTTTTCGTATCGCGCGGTCTGCTCTTCGATTTTAGCATTAAAGAACGTTGTACTTGGCCAGATATCAGACGCGTCAATCGCATTGTGAAGCGCGTCTTTGAGTAATGGATCACCGGCTAGTAACCGAGTTTCAAGCAATGTGGTCATGACAGTGACATCGGCGGTCGCCATCTCGATGCAGTCGCTGATGCTGCGCACACTGTGTCCGATGGTCAGTCCTAGATCCCACAGTGAACTGACAAATGCGCTGATGAGCGAGTCCTTAGCGGTCCCCTCGTCATTCAGAAGAATTAAAACGTCGACGTCAGAGTTTGGAAACAGTGCGCCTCGACCATAGCCTCCAACGGCGATGAGCGATGCTTGGGCCTCGTCTAATTCACAACAATGCCAAAGGCTGATCAGGGCCTTATCAACAGCGTCGCAACGATTACACAGAAGCTCTGTTACCGGGCTAGAAGGGTCAAATCTGGCTGACGTGGCACGAGCTGTCTCGTTAAGCTCGTTCCGCACGTCAGACACTAACTGAGTGAGCGCTGTAGGATTCATGAAATAGGGGTACTTTGGCTTAGGCCTCTAGTTACGAGATGATCGGCGATTTGGAGCAGTCTGAGCTTGTTTGGATCAGTCGGCAGGCCTCAAAAGGGCAAGTCCTCCGTCGAGCGCTTCGTCAACACTTCACAGCCATCATCGGTGACCGCAATCGTGTGCTCCCATTGCGCGGACAAGCGACCGTCTCTTGTAGTTACAGTCCAGCCGTCACGTGTGTTGAGCTTCGTGTGACGTTTTCCGGCATTCACCATGGGTTCAACGGTAAACGTCATTCCTTTCTCAAGCACCATGCCAGTGCCTGCTCGGCCGTAGTGAAGTACTTGGGGCTCCTCATGGAAA
>JAQXEB010000233.1 GCA_029251065.1 Luminiphilus sp. | reverse complement strand
GCGACCGCTGGGTCTTTTCACTGTGCTTGAATCCATGCTTTACCTTCTAATACGTGGGTGTCGCCCGTCAGTCTACTTGTTAGACTACGTACTTTCGACGTTCTTGGAGTGCACATGCCTCAGAGCATGACCGGATTTGCCAACCAGAGTGTGGCCGTAGGTGAATGGAACCTGTCACTGGAGTGCAAGTCCGTCAACAGCCGTTTTCTTGACTTGACCCTCAAACTGCCAGATGCGGTCAAGCGCTCTGAACCCACGCTACGGCAACTGGTTAGCGAAAAACTCGTCCGCGGTAAGGTGGAGCTGGCGATCCGTTTAGAACGGAGCGAGGGTGGACCCGAGGCGACCTTAAACCTGACTAAACTGAGTGATATGAAGGCAGCGTTGGCCGCCGTTGTGCAGCATCTACCCAACGCACGCCCCCCCAGCTCACTGGACGTATTGATGACACCCGGTGTTTGGGTCAGTGAAACCGTTGACTCGGACGAAATCATCGATGCATGTCTCGATGTTATGCCGGCGCTTATGACGTCGCTTAGCCGACATCGACAGATCGAAGGTGACCGCCTTGAGGCGCTTCTGCGAGAGCGCTGCCAAGGCATACAGACAATCGTGCTGAATTACCGAGAACAATTACCAGCTTTACAGGCGGCACAACAACAAAAACTCCGTGATCGTATCAACGCGATTGATGTACCTCACGATGAAAAGCGCTTGGAAGAGGAGCTGGCGATTTTAGCCAATAAGTCAGATGTTGCCGAAGAGCTCGATCGTCTTGACGCCCACATAGCGGCGATTGACGACGCGCTCTGTAGTGGACAGCCCTGCGGGAGGCGCCTTGACTTCGTGATGCAAGAGCTGAATCGAGAAGCCAATACATTGGGTTCAAAAACAACCTCACTGGTCACAACAAACGCCGCGGTAGAGCTTAAAGTACTCATCGAGCAAATGCGTGAGCAGGTACAAAATCTTGAGTAATCAAAAACACCCCTCTGGCAGGCTCTTTGTCATTTCTGCACCCAGTGGCGCAGGCAAGACATCACTCGTCAAAGCCCTTGTTGAGCGTTCGAACAACCTCGCAGTCTCGATTTCGCACACCACTCGCTCGATTCGCCCGGGCGAGGTGAACGGCGTGAATTACCACTTCGTCAGCGAGTCAGCGTTCAACGATTTACGTGACTCAGAAGGTTTCTTTGAGTGGGCGCAAGTCTTTGACAATTACTATGGCACGAGTAAGGAAGGCGTCGAACACCAACTCGCAAAAGGTTTAGACGTTATTCTAGAAATTGACTGGCAAGGTGCGAGACAGGTTAAGTCCTTAGTCGAGTCCGCCGTCTCAATTTTTGTACTGCCACCCTCAACCGATGCGCTGCGCGAACGATTGACCGGTCGAGGCCAGGACGACGCATCGGTGATCGAGCGGCGAATGCAGTCAGCACGAGATGAAATAATTCACTACAGCGAGGCTGACTTCGTGGTACTTAATGATGTCTTCAATGAGGCTTTGAGTGACCTTGAGTCAATCATTTTCGGCCAACAGCCCCCGCAGTCACCAAAGTCTGAACGTCTTGCATCGGTCATTGCCGATTTGCTCGCACCTTGAACAGAGCCCAGAGTCGACAAACAAGCCACTCAATCGCTATACTGCGCGCCCGTTTCGATTTCAGGACTTTTAAATGGCACGTGTAACCGTTGAAGACTGCCTAGACAATGTTGATAACCGTTTTGAGTTGGTGCTCTTAGCGGCTAAACGCGCGCGTCAACTCAGCACTGGAGGCAAAGACCCACTCGTTGAAGTCGAGTCTGACAAATCAACTGTTCTTGCACTGCGTGAAATCGCCGAAGGTCTGATTACGCCCGACGTCATGGCGCGAGAGCATGAGCTAGAAGCAGAAGAGGAGTTTGCAGCGAGCTTCGAAACTCCAGTGCTCTAAGCTGCAATGTAAGGACCTGTGTCCACACCCTTTCAATCCCTAGGAGCCTCATTCACCGACGTCACACGCCGGCTGGGGCTTCAGACAACCTCCAGACCTCAACTCCTCCCCTCACACGACCAGCGACAATCGTTTACGGGTTTTGAGGATATTTTAAGCGCTTACCTGCCGTCGGAGCTCGTTACCGAAATAAAACGGGCGTTTTTCTATGCCGAACAGGCGCACTACGGCCAAGCGCGACGGACTGGAGAACCCTACGTCACGCACCCTCTGGCGGTAGCCACTGTGCTTGCGCGCATGCACATGGACCACGAGAGCATCATGGCGGCTCTTCTCCACGACGTCATCGAAGACACAGGTGTGACTAAAGAGGATATTCGTACTCAATTTGGCGAGGAAGTCGCAGATCTTGTCGATGGTGTGAGTAAGCTCACCCAGGTCGATTTTGACAGTGCGGAACAAAAGCAAGCTGAAAACTTTCAAAAAATGGCGCTGGCAATGGCGCGGGACATCCGTGTCATTTTGGTCAAGCTCGCTGACCGTCTTCATAATATGAGGACCTTGGGCGCACTGAGCCCCGAGGCGAAAAAGCGAATTGCCAATGAGACCCTCGATATTTACGCGCCCATAGCCACGAGGCTGGGTATGAATGAAGTTCGCATGGAGTTTGAGGATTTGGGGCTGCGCACACTCTACCCAATGCGCGCTCGGCGATTAGAGGCCGCACGCGAGACGGCAGGGGGTCGACGAAAACAACTGATCGAACAAATTTCCGAGCAGCTCGAGCAAGCGCTTGCGGGGGAAGAAATTGAGGCAGAAATCGCGGGGCGCGAAAAACACCTTTACAGCATCTATTCGAAAATGCGCGAGAAGCGAAAGTCGTTCTCAGAGATCATGGATATCTTCGCCTTTCGTATCGTGTGTGAAGACGTAGACTCGTGCTACCGAACACTGGGGATTGTTCATTCGCTTTACAAACCGGTCCCTGGAGAATTTAAAGACTACATTGCCATACCAAAGGCCAATGGGTATCAGTCGCTCCACACGATATTAAAAGGCATGCACGGCGTGCCCATTGAAATTCAAATTCGCACTCGTGATATGGAAGACATGGCGAATAACGGCATCGCCGCGCATTGGCTGTATAAGAGCCATCAGGACAATATCAATATTCCTCAGATGCGAGCACGCGAATGGGTCCAAGGTCTTCTTGAGATGCAGCAAACAGCGGGTAACTCTCTTGAATTTATTGAGAGTGTTAAAGTCGACTTATTCCCCGACGAGGTCTATGTGTTCACGCCCAAAGGCGCCATTATGGAGCTGCCAAAAGGCGCCTGTGGGGTCGATTTTGCATACGCAGTCCACACTGATGTCGGGAACCGCTGCGTCGCCTGTCGAATTAATAACCAGTTAGCGCCTCTGTCAGAGTCCTTGGAAAGTGGGGTGACCGTTGAAATTGTCACGTCGCCTGCGGGACGACCGACACCCTCTTGGCTAAACTTTGCCGTCACTGCGCGCGCACGTTCGCAAATTCGCCACTTCCTCAAACAGCAACACCACGAAGATTCCGTCGATTTGGGTCAAAAGCTGCTGGAAAAAGCACTCACCGCATTGCATCCCGATGACATCGTAAGTGTTGAATCACAGAAATTACTCATTTCGGAGCATTACCCCAAAAGCACTTTTGATGAAATCCTGACCGACATCGCGCTGGGCAATCAGCTCCCCCAAGTCGTGGCTGCTAACTTATTAGGTCAAGCCGGCGCATCACTTGAAAACGATACCAGTGCGCTGGAAATCAAGGGAACCGAAGGTTACGTTTTAGTCTACGCCAAGTGCTGTTGCCCGCTTCCTGGCGACCCTATCGAGGGGTTTTTAAGTCCTGATCGAGGCCTTGTTGTACACCGGGAGACCTGCCGAAATCTGTCAGATCTCAGAGAACAAACCGAGCGCCTCATGCCTCTGCGATGGGATGATCAAATCGAAGGCGTCTATCCCGTTGCGATTCGTATCGAATCGGCAAATAAACGCGGCATGATCGCCACGCTTGCGACCAAACTCAGTGCGATTGGCCTCAATATTGAGCGCATATCGACCCAAGATGAATCAGTCCATTTTTCAAGTATTATTATTGAGCTGCAACTCAATAGCCGCGTCCATCTCGCTCGTGTGATGAAGCGCGTTAGAGTCATGGAAGGTGTTCGAAAAGTTGTGCGCTGTAGCCGACGTTAAACGGGAGTTGATATGAACAATAGAGCTGTCATCAGTACCACCAGCGCACCGTCCGCTATTGGCCCGTACTCCCAAGCTGTAAAGGTTGGGAATACGGTATGGATCTCTGGGCAAATTCCCCTCGACCCGGAAACCATGGAGCTGGTCAGCGGAGGCATCGAAGCTGAAACGCGTCAGGTCTTTGCAAATCTTCAAGCGATTGCCAACGCCGCAGGAGGATCGCTTGATAACTCGGTCAAAATTAATATTTCCTTAACCGACCTGGGCAACTTCCAGGTCGTCAACGCGATTATGGCCGAGAAACTCGCTGAGCCCTACCCTGCGAGGGCCTGTGTACAAGTCGCCGCGCTACCCAAGGGCGTGCAAATCGAAATCGAAGCAATCTTAGCGCTCTAACACATTCTCGATTCAACGTTGGGAGTGCAGCGCGGCAAGATAACCATCGCGAAAACTAGGATACGTGAGCGTCACGCCCATGCCGCGAAGCTTAATATTACTAATGCGACGACTGCTGCGCGGTCGGTTTTCTCTGACACCTCGCGCCTCTCTCTCAAGCTGCTTGAAGCACCACGCTTCAAGATCCTTCGTCTTCACGGGCTCATCATCATTAAGGTTTAGCGTTGCCGGTATGGCGCGACCTGAAAGATCGCCCAAAATAATAGCGACAAGAGCTTCAGCCGCATCGTCTCTGTGAATACGGTTGGTGTAGGCGTCACCAAATTGAGATGCGTATCCATCAAGAATGGGCGTCAACATGGTGGGACGAGCCCCATCGTAGAGCCCACTGGGGCGAACAATGGTCGCTACCGCATGTCGCCGAAAACAGGCCTCGCCGTCCAAGAGCGCGCGAACAAAAGGATCGTCTGCGGCAAGTGGTGAGTCTTCAGTCACCCACGCTCCGTCTTTTTCTGCATAAACCCGTGTGGATGAAACAAAAATAGCCCTTCGGCAATACCGCAACAGCCCCGATTCTCCAATATTAAGTGCACTCTGAGCGTAACCCGCGCGATACCCGTCGATGTTGCGAGCGCTTGGGACAGGGGTAAAAACAACATAATCGGGCTTCATCGCTGCCGCGTCACGCAGTGAGCCGGGCACACCGTAGTCGCCGTAGAGACGATTTGTGAGTGCATCAGGCAGGGTGTCTGGGCGTCTAGAAACACCTGTCACATGGGCCAGCCCCTGAAGTTTAGGGAGCAAGCGTCTCGCTAGATCGCCGAATCCGATAACCATTACGTGTGGAGTCTTCACCTGCCTACCTTCATCCCGTTATTATCATAGAGCCATCCTAATGAAGCTCACTGTGCCGACTGACATTCTTCAACTACCACTGCAGCAATTCAAGGGCGTAGGACCGAAGGTCCTCGAAAAGCTCAATGCTATGGGACTTGGGACAGTAGAAGACATGCTGTTCCATTTTCCACTCCGATACCAAGACAAAACGCGCTTAACACCCATTGGTGAACTCCGCGACGGTGTCGATGCAGTGGTTCGTGGAACCATTCGAGCATCGGGCATTGCACGCGGACGCCGTCCGACACTGATTGTAAAGGTTGATGATGGCACTGGGTTGACCACGCTGCGGTTTTTTCATTTTCGCCGTTCGCAAGCGCTACAGCTCAAGGTGGGCGACACCATGACGTTGTTTGGACAGCCCCGAATGACGGGTTCTCAACCGGAGTTTGCTCACCCCGAGTATCAGCTCGGAGATCAAGACACACAACTCGAAGACGTTCTCACACCCGTCTATCCGGTCACTGAAGGGCTGGGGCAATCAACAATGCGCAACCTGACCCGGCAAGCCTTAAGCTACTTGCTTAAGAACCCACCCGAAGATCTGCTGGACGGCCTGACTCAGGGAGGTCCTTCGATTGCAGAGTCTATTCAAGTGCTGCACCGGCCCCCCGCCAATGCCGATATCCAGGCGATTTTAGAAGGATCTCACCCGTCGCAGAACCGACTTGCACTCGAGGAGCTCGTCGCACATCAAATTACACTACTGTCACGCCGAGCAAGAACGCTCAAGAAGCGGGCTGCCCAGGTCACTGGAGCTGGGTCGCTTGCCGAGGACCTTGTATCGGCACTTCCGTTTGCGCTCACCGCGGCTCAAACCCGAGTTTGTCAGGAAATACTCGACGACCTCAGAAAGCCAATACCCATGCTCAGATTGCTACAAGGTGACGTCGGTTCCGGCAAAACATTGGTTGCGGCTTTAAGCGCCGCGCACATGGTGGAGTCAGGGCATCAAGTCGCGCTCATGGCACCCACTGAACTTCTGTCAGAGCAGCACTTCCGAGGTTTTGAGCAATGGTTTACGCGCCTCTCCATCAAGGTAATGTGGCTCACTGGTCAGGTGAAGGGTAAAGCACGCCGAGAGGCTTTGGCATCCATTGAGGCCGGCAGTGTGGATATTGTAGTGGGAACACATGCCTTATTTCAGGAGCATGTGGCGTTTCGTTCATTAGGACTTGTTCTTGTGGACGAGCAACATCGTTTTGGTGTGAACCAACGTCTCTCACTGACCCAGCGGGGTCTTAACGATCTCACGCCACATCAACTCACCATGACCGCCACGCCCATACCACGAACGCTATCCATGGTTGCCTATGCGGATCTCGACTGTTCCGTTATTGATGAGTTACCGCCTGGGCGAAAACCAATAACCACCGTGTTAATTGATTCGTTAAGGCGCGAGCAGGTGATTAAGCGGGTTGGAGCGGCGTGCACTGAGGGACGGCAAGCGTATTGGGTATGCCCCCTCGTTGAAGAGAGTGATGCGCTCGATGCCAACGCCGCTGAGCTCGCATCAGAACAGTTAACAGAGGCGCTACCAGGCCTCAGCATTGGCCTTTTGCACGGTCGAATGAGTTCGGTTGAAAAAGCCCAGACTATGGATGCGTTTGCGGCCAATACGATTGATATTCTTGTGGCGACTACGGTCATCGAGGTGGGCGTTGATGTGCCGAATGCCAGCATGATGATTATCGATAATGCCGAGCGCTTTGGACTGGCACAACTCCATCAACTTCGAGGTCGCGTGGGGAGAGGGGCGATCGACAGTCACTGCTTGCTGCTCTATCACACACCCCTTAGCCAAACCGCTCGCTCACGACTGGGCGTCATGCGCGAGTCGCAAGACGGCTTCGTCATTGCTGAGAAAGATCTAAAAATTAGAGGTCCGGGTGAGGTATTGGGCACGCGACAAACAGGCATTTCATCATTTCGCGTTGCTCGGCTTCCCGAGCATGAATTCTTATTAGACGAGGCGCAAGCCGTTGCCAGCAAACTGGTCCATAGCAATGCGGCACGGGCAGAACGCCTAGAATCGCGCTGGACGCGCGCACGTGAAGCGTTTGCCCACGTATAATCCAATCTGTCAGTCACTCATTGGGGTACCCACTTGTCGATAAACGCGATCTCAACCCAAAAAGTCGGCGCACTATTACAGGTTATGCGCGTCGACAAGCCGATAGGGACATACCTACTACTGGCACCCGCACTCTGGGGTCTTATTATCGCGTCGAACGGCTTGCCCTCGTTATTTCTGTTAACCACCTTCGTGGTGGGCTCTGTGGTCATGCGGTCCGCTGGGTGCACGACAAATGACCTTGCTGATCGCAAGCTCGACGGCTTTGTGGAACGAACGCGAAGTAGACCTCTGGTCACCGGCGAAGTCTCGGTCAGTGAAGCGCTGTGTCTACTCGCAGCATTACTAACACTGGCGCTCTGGTTAGTGATGCAAACCAATTGGCTCACCGTTCAACTCTCGATCGTCGGCGCCGTGTTGACCATTATTTATCCATTCATGAAACGCTTCACACATTTGCCACAGGTGGTCCTCGGCGCGGCGTTCTCTTGGAGTATTCCCATGGCGTTTGCTGCGACCTCAGCAAATCTCCCATCGGGGCTATGGTGGCTGTTTGTCGCCAACCTGTTGTGGGTTGTGGTCTACGACACGCAATATGCGATGGTTGATCGAGAGGACGATCTCCAGGTCGGTATAAAATCAACCGCGATTCTATTTGGCGACTTGGACACACGCGTTATCCTTGCATTGCAAGTTCTGTGCCTATTGTCATTTGTGGCCACGGGGTTGAGCTTTGGACTTGGACCTATTTATTTTATTTCTATAGCCCTGGTGGGTGCTTTGTTCCTAAGGCATCGAAAGCTCATCAACAACCGGTCTCGTGAAACGTGTTTCCAAGCGTTTAACGAGAGTAAATGGATTGGACTAATCGTTGCGGTAGGGCTGTTGGGACATTACAGCGTCTCGACCGTATAAGCGCATAACGTCGTTAGTAGAGAGAAACCCCCACGTGGAGCTCAGAGTATATCCCAGTGTTAGCGAACTGCCCAAAGCAGATTGGGAAAGGTCTTTTGCCTCAGAGTACCCGTTTTTAAAACACGACTTCCTCTTAGGTCTTGAGTCCTCAGGGAGTACCGGTGGAGACTCGGGCTGGCAAAACTGTCACCTCGCGCTTTGGCATGAAGATCAGCCCATTGGAATGGCGCCAGGATTCCTCAAAAGTCACAGCTACGGGGAATATGTTTTCGATTGGTCATGGGCCGACGCCTGGCACCGGAGTGGGTTGGAGTACTATCCCAAGCTGATTACGGCGATCCCATTCACACCGGCTACTGGGCCCAGACTTTGGACCGATCCTGCTCGCGAGAACGCGACCTTTGAATTTATTGCCGGCGTGACTCAATGGTGTGAATCCGAACAAATATCAAGCTGGCATATTTTATTTCCAGAAGAAACGCTGTCAGCCGTCTTGACTGAGGCCGGACTCGTGCAACGCATGACCACGCAGTTTCACTGGTTTAACCGAGGTTATTCCGACTTTGACGAATTTTTATCGGAATTCAATAGCCGTAAACGCAAGGCGTTGAAGAAAGAGCGTGCCGCGATCGCCGCTCAAAATTTAACCCTTATGACGAAGACCGGTGCTGAGATCAGCCCGACCGATTGGGCCTTTTTCTACTACTGCTACCAAACCACCTACCTCAAGCGAAGCGGCCACGAAGGCTACCTAAGCGGCGAGTTCTTTACCGGCGTGTGCCCAACATTGGGGGAAAACACTGTGATGGTCATTGCTCATGAGGGCGAGGTCCCCGTGGCTGCAGCGCTTTATTTTGTGGACGATGACACCCTCTTTGGCCGCTATTGGGGATGCTTAAAAGAGTTCGAGTTTCTGCACTTTGAGGCCTGCTATTACCGAGGCATCGAGTACTGTATAGACAACGGGTTATCTCGATTTGATCCCGGCGCTCAGGGAGAGCACAAAATACAACGCGGATTCGAACCGACACTCACGTACTCTAATCATTGGATTGGCGAACCCCGCCTCAAAGACGCCGTCGCCGACTTTTGCCGCCGCGACTGCGAGCACGTCAAACGCTATCGCGACGAAGCCACAGCGCTGCTTCCGTTCAAGCAGCGCGCTTAATTACTGTGGTGCTTCGTCGCGCAGAAAAACCCACTGAGCACCTTTGGATTGGGCTTCACTGAAGTAGTATCCGGACCCATCAAAGGACTTAAGTGCCTCAGGATCAGTGAGTTGGTTATCGATAATAAACCGCGCCATAACACCACGGGCCTTTTTGGCAAAAAATGAGATCATCTTGTATTGGCCGTTTTTTAAGTCCTTAAACTGCGGCGTAATCACGGTTGCTGCCAGAACCTTAGGTTTAACAGCCTTAAAGTATTCATTTGACGCTAAATTGATCAGGACATCTGTATTTGCGGAGGCGAGGTCGGCGTTAAGCGCTTCTGTGACTTGATTGCCCCAGAACTCGTAAAGGTTCTTTCCACGCGAATTGCCAAACTTCAGTCCCATTTCAAGCCGATAGGGCTGCATGAGATCAAGCGGTCGCAACAATCCGTAAAGTCCAGAGAGAATTCTCAGTCGTGCCTGCGCAAATTCAAAGTCAGGCGCGGCCATAGAATCGGCTTGCAGTCCCGTATAGACGTCGCCTTTAAAGGCCAGCAAGGCTTGTTTGGCATTTTCAGGGGTTGCTTTGGACTCCCAATTCATAAAGCGCTCATGATTGAGATGCGCGATGTTCTCACTAACGCCCATTAATGCACGAATATCATCAGGAGCCAGCGTCCTCGCGTCGTCCACTAACAGTGCAGATTGATCCATAAAACGGGGCACGGTAGCGGTCTCTACGATAGAAGGTGTCTGGTAATCCAGTGTTTTTGCGGGTGACAAAACTGTAAGCACGGTGAATCTCTCTGCAATTGCTGTTCACTCGATGATAACCTTCCACGTCGACTTGAGAAATGGGTTAAAGCGGTGAACTACTGGGCAACCTTTGCGCAGACGATAGACAATGTGAACCGATCGGTGGGAAATGCCGTCGCTTACACCAGTCTAGTCATGGCATTGGTGACAACAACTGTCGTGGTTTTGCGCTACGGTTTTGGACAAGGCGCAATCGCTGCACAGGAATCCGTCCTGTATTTGCACGGGACGTTATTTATGTTGGGTGCGGCGCCAACCTTACTCGAGGACAAACATGTCCGCGTTGACGTTTTTTACCGAAACTTTAGTGCGCGGAAGAAGCACTGGGTGAACACCCTCGGCCACACACTATTCACACTGCCCGTCTGCACCTTGATCGTCATCATTTCTTGGGGCTACGTCACGGAAAGCTGGATGATTTTGGAATCATCACCCGAGCCGGGCGGTATACCGGCGGTGTTTCTGCTCAAGACGCTTATACCCGCCATGGCACTGATGCTCGGACTACAAGCACTGAGTCATATCATTCAGGGTTTGATCACGCTCTGCGAGGTGACGGACGATGATTGAAGGTGAACTCGCACTCGCACTCTTCGGCGCCGTTTGTATCTTGCTGCTTTTTGGCTTCCCCGTTGCACTAACACTGGCCGGTACTGCGCTTTTATTTGCTGGAGGCGGGGTGATTACAGGGTACTTTGATGCCAGTTTTGTGGGTGCGTTGCCCGGACGTATGTTTGGTACGGTCACGAACGAAACACTGGTCGCTGTGCCGTTGTTTATCCTTATGGGCGTCACACTGGAGCGCGCCAAAATCGCAGAAGAGCTATTAACGGCAATGGCCAGCGGCTTGGGCGACAGAACGGGCGGGCTAGGCATCTCCGTCGTCATCGTCGGCGCACTTCTTGCCGCAAGTACCGGCATCGTTGGCGCAACCGTTGTAACCATGGGTGTTCTTGCCCTACCGTCGATGCTCCGGGCCGGATATAACCCATCACTCGCAACGGGTCTTATTTGCGCGACGGGAACGCTTGGACAAATTATTCCGCCGTCAATTGCACTGGTCTTATTGGGCGACATCATGTCGACCGCCTATCAACAAGCACAGCTGCAAAGCGGAATTATCAATACACAAACTGTGTCTGTTGGCGATCTGTTTGTCGGTTCATTTATTCCAGGGCTAGTCCTCGTCGGTCTTTACCTTGGATACGTGCTGTTTATGGCGTGGCGCAATCCAAGCAGCTGCCCAGCGCCAGAGCAGCGCAGCACTCAACAGTTGTCTTTAATGAGTGCCGTGCTGCCACCACTACTCCTCATTACCCTTGTCCTTGGCTCTATCATCGCTGGCGCGGCGACGCCCACTGAGGCGGCTGGCGTCGGTGCTGTGGGTGCATTGATCTTGGCGACCTACCGATCCGCTTTAAACCGCCAAACACTGCGAGAAATTGCACAGTCGACCATGGCAACCACGAGTATGGTCTTTTTAATTCTAATCGGTGCAGCGCTATTTTCACTGGTATTCAGAGGTTTTGGTGGCGATGAACTCATCGAAGAGTTCTTTGCCGGTCTCGGTGGCGGTCCGCATATGGCGTTACTCATTGTCATGTTGGTCATGTTTCTGCTGGGATTTATCCTAGACTTTATAGAAATTACTTTCGTCGTTGTCCCAATTGTCGCGCCTATTTTGCTTGCTATGGGTTTTGATCCCATATGGCTGGGTGTCATGATTGCTGTGAACTTACAAACTTCGTTTTTAACACCACCTTTTGGTTTTGCGCTGTTTTATTTGCGTGGAGTTGCTGATGAATCCGTCGCAACCAGCGCAATTTACCGTGGTGTCATTCCGTTTGTAATCATCCAACTTGGCCTATTAGCCCTGCTGTGGATGCGGCCCGACATTGTGACGTGGCTACCGAGTATGATCGGTCGCTGATCTAGTCCTGCACTGAGTCAGTAAATGCTATGAAAAATAACGCCCGACCAGGAGAGCGCTATGAATCCGATTGACGAAACACCAAGACCCACTGGTGAACTGACGCTGCAAACGGTAGCAATGCCTGCCGACACTAACGCTACTGGCGATATTTTCGGCGGCTGGCTGCTCTCGCAAATGGATATCGCGGGCGGTGTTGCCTCAGCCGAGGTCGCTGGGGGCAGGGTGGCTACTGTTGCCGTTCAGGGCATGGCCTTTCTCACACCGGTTCACGTCGGCGCGGTGGTCAGTTGTTACTGTGACATCCTCGACATTGGTCGAAGCTCCGTTCGTGTCCTCATCGAGGTGTGGATAAATTCACAGCAGGACGGCGAGCCCATTAAAGTGACCGAAGGCGAGTTTATTTACGTGGCGATCGATAACGCAAAACGCACCAGAGCGATTACTGGTCAGTAAATGAAATCGGCGGGAGGACTCTGTCTCTCGCATTCAAATAGGCGCGCTCCGATATTTCGTGATACCGGCGCACCCCCTCCAAAAAATCTTCATAGGATGCGGCAATTTTCTGTGCCATCGGGTCGTCCGCTTTCAAGCGTTCCAATGCACTCACCGCGTTGATGTAAAGCACGTCTAAAACATCATCGGGCAGTGGACGAAGTTTCGTGGAATGCTCAGTCAGCAACGTCGTCAACGATTGATTATTACGCGCTGTAAACTCATCGAGCATATCTTGGTTGGTGGCGCGAGCCGCGCCTTCAACAATGGCCTGAAGGTCTTGCGGTAGCTGATCAAACGCGTCTTGATTAACCGTGAATTCCAGCATAGCGCCTGGCTCATGCCACCCCGGGTAATAGTAATACTCGGCGACCTGCATCAGGCCAAGCGTGCGATCATTATACGGACCAACCCACTCAACGGCGTCAATCACACCTGTTTGCATAGACGTATAGATTTCACCCCCTGCGAGACGAACAGCTGTTCCACCGGAAGCCGCAAACACCTCTCCTGCAAGCCCGGGAATTCGCATTTTTAGGCCATCAAGATCTGCTGCTGATTTCAACTCTCGATTGAACCAACCGGCCATTTGAACACCTGTGGAGCCCCCTGCAAATGGCCGAACACCAAACGGTGCATAGAGCTCTCTCCACAACTCAAGACCACCCCCGTAGTGCAACCACCCATTCATTTCTTGTGCCGTCATACCAAACGGCACCGCCGTGTAAAACACGGAGGCCGGAATTTTACCCTTCCAGTAGTACGCGGCACCGTGCCCCATTTCAGCGACACCCTGGGCCACCGCATCAAACACCTCGAAAGGGGGGACGACTTCGCCTGCGCCGTAAACCCGCACGGTAAGACGCCCATTACTCATCTCACCGACGCGTCGGGCAAAATTTTCAGGGGCCGAGCCAAGCCCTGGCAAACCTTTCGGCCATGTAGTGACGAGCTTCCACTCAATAGCCTCAACTTGCTCACCCGGGAGCCGATCCCCTGAGCGCTCGTCCATCTTCTGTGCATCGACAGCCCACAGTCCAACAGTCGCCAACCAAAGCACAAGGACACCAATGACGGCGACGGGTAAGAGTGTTTTCTCTTTCATAGGGACCTCACAAAGCCTGAAGATTTGCGTACTGCAGGACAAGCCACTTGCTGCCCTCAGCAAAGTTTACCTCGATACGCGCATTTGCTCCCCGACCTTCCATGTTTAGCACCACGCCCTCGCCAAACATTGGATGCGCCACGCGCTGACCAAAACTCAAACCCGATTCGCTGGAGGCGCTGGCGGGCTGCTGAAAGCGGTCAATCAGCGGGCGGGTCAAACCACCGTGCAACCGAACCTCCTCGATCAACTCTGCCGGTATTTCACGAACGAAGCGCGAGGGCGTGTTGTACGTTTCATTACCGTGGAGACGACGACTCTCAGCATAAGTGATCAACAGTCGTTGTTGGGCGCGAGTAATACCCACATACGCCAGACGGCGCTCCTCTTCCAATCGGCCAGGCTCTTCAACCGACATGCGATGTGGAAATAAGTTTTCCTCAAGACCTGCCAGAACGACCAACGGAAACTCGAGCCCCTTGGCAGAGTGCAGCGTCATCATTTGTACGCTGTCCTCATAAGGGTCCGCTTGAGTGTCTCCTGCATCAAGCGCGGCACTGTCAAGGAACTGCTGTAGCGGTGAGAGCGTGTCGTCCTCGGCCCGAAACGTCTTTGCCGCCGACACTAATTCTTCTAAGTTTTCGACCCGAGCCTGACCTCGCTCGCCTTTCTCGGCCTTATAAAAATCGATTAGACCCGTCCGATGAATGACGTGCTCCACCATCTC
>JAQXEB010000232.1 GCA_029251065.1 Luminiphilus sp. | reverse complement strand
ACCACATTAACAAGCTTCCCTGGTACGACGATAACCTTTCTGACCGTTAGACCTTCGGTGAACCGCAGCACATTCTCGTGTTTGAGCGCCGTCGTTTCGATAACATCTTTGCCCGCATCTGCCGAAACGGAGAGCTTGGCACGCACCTTGCCATTAACTTGAACAACAATTTCAATTTCATCACGCGTGAGCGCATTTTCGTCCAGCAAAGGCCACGAGGCCGTCAGCAGGCTATTGCCGCTAAGTTCAGCGTAAAGCACCTGACTGATGTGCGGCACAATGGGTGCCAGTAACAAAACAGCGGCGGTGAGTCCCTCATCAACCACAGCGACGTCCTCAGCGGAGTCACCACTGTGTCTGCTGAGCTCGTTACAAAGCTCCATGACGGCGGCTACCGCGGTATTAAAGGTTTGTCGTCGACCGTAGTCATCACTGACTTTGGCAATGGTCTCGTGAGTCTTTCTGCGAATATTTTTCTGAGCTTTGCTCAGTGATGCAACACTAAGATCAACCGCCTGCGCAGTGACCTGACGGTCTTGCACCAGACGCCAAAGGCGCTTCAAGAAACGATAAGAGCCGTCAACGCCTGCGTCTGACCACTCAAGCGACTGCTCTGGGGGCGCTGCAAACATACTGAATAGACGCACGGTGTCCGCGCCGTAACGGTCGATGAGCGCCTGAGGATCAACAGTATTGCCTTTAGACTTTGACATCTTGGCACCGTCTTTCAGCACCATGCCTTGCGTGAGTAACCGCTCAAAAGGCTCATCGGAGTCGACCAAGCCCTCGTCTCGAAGCAGTTTATGAAAGAACCGCGCGTAGAGTAGGTGCAAGATGGCGTGCTCAATCCCGCCCACGTATTGGTCGACCGGTAACCAGTAGTTAGCTGCCACAGGGTCAAGCATTCCGTCTTCAAAGTCGGGACAGGTGAAACGGGCGTAGTACCAAGACGACTGCATAAAGGTATCGAACGTGTCGGTCTCGCGTTCGTACACCTGCCCATCGAGCTCGAATTGACGCCAGCTCAGATCTGTTTTGATGGGCGACGAAACACCATCCATCACCACATCCTCAGGCAGTAACGACGGCAGTCGATCTGCTGGAATAGGAATTTCGCCACCATCTGGAAGATTGATCATCGGAATGGGCGTGCCCCAATAGCGTTGTCGCGAAACACCCCAGTCACGAAGTCGATACTGCGTAGTGACGTGACCTAACCCTTTTTGAGACAGTGCATCAGCGATCTGATCGAAGGCATCTTCAAAGGACAGCCCCGTGTAGGTGCCGGAGGCGGTCAGTTTGCCCTTTGCGGTATGAGCCGCCTCTGAGACATTGGCAGGCTCTCCCTGCTCGTTACAAATCACCGTGTTGATCGGCAGCCCATATTGGCGAGCGAACTCCCAGTCTCTGTCATCGTGTGCGGGAACTGCCATGACAGCACCGGAGCCGTAATCCATGAGCACATAGTTGGCGACCCACACTGGGATGGGCTCCCCTGTTAGGGGGTGGTTTGCCACAAGACCAGTATCAAACCCTAACTTTTCCGCGCGCGCCATGTCCGCCTGCGCAACAGAAGACTTCTTACAATCATCGATGAACGCGGCCAGCGCGGTGTTTGTTTTCGCTAGCTCTAAACTAATCGGGTGTTCCGCGGCGAGGCTCAGGTAGCTGACACCGAATAGGGTGTCGGGGCGTGTTGTGTAAACCTCTATTTTGTCGAGATCTGCTATGCGATCTGTGAGTTCAAAGGCGAGCTCGACGCCACGGCTTTTCCCGATCCAATTGCGCTGCATAAGACGAACAGGCTCTGGCCAGCCGTCAAGTCGATCCAAATTCTCTAAAAGTTCGTCGGCGTAATGTGTGATTCGTATGAACCACTGGGGTATTTCACGCCGCTCGACCTCCGCGCCTGATCGCCACCCACGGCCGTCAATCACTTGTTCATTGGCAAGTACGGTCTGGTCGACGGGATCCCAGTTGACCGTCGACATCTTTTTATAGACCAATCCCTTGTCATGCAGTCGCGTAAAGAACCATTGCTCCCATCGATAGTACTCGGGCGAGCAGGTGGTTAGTTCTCGGTCCCAATCGTAGGCGAAGCCCAGCCGCTTAAGCTGCCTGCGCATTTCTGCAATATTGCTTTTTGTCCAATCAGCAGGCGCCACTTTTTTCTGTATGGCCGCATTTTCCGCCGGGAGTCCAAAGGCGTCCCATCCCATGGGCTGCAGGACATTCTTTCCCATCATGCGTTGATAGCGCGCGATCACATCGGCAATGGTGTAATTGCGCACGTGCCCCATGTGAAGCTTGCCGCTGGGGTAGGGGAACATTGCGAGGCAATAGAACTTTTCACGGTCGGGATCGATGCTTGCGGCGAACGTACCGCTCGCCTCCCACGATGACTGAATTTCTACTTCAAGGTGTTCGGGTTGGTATTCGGGTGAGCTCATGGGGTACGACGTTGTCTGGTATCAAGTGGGGACGTCGGTGAGTTTATCAGCATCAGCGCCGATGTCGCTGAGCTTTTATGATGACAAAAGCCAAAAAAAGCAGGCTTATTAGTAATACGGGCCCATTTCCAAGCTGCGCATAGGGTGTCAATCCGCTGCGTGGCTGTACCTGCGCGCGTAACGTGTCCCGTTCGAACTGTGGCAGTTGGGCAGCGACATCGCCATTGAAGTCGACCAGGGCCGTAATGCCATTATTGGCACCGCGCACCAATGGCTTTTGGAGTTCAAGCGCCCTGTAGCGAGCCATCTGAAAGTGCTGATGTGGTCCGTGGCTGGTTCCAAACCACGCATCATTGGAGATGGTAATTAAGATGTTTGAGTCTTTTGACCCTTGAGCGACAAAGTCGGGATAAACAATCTCGTAACAAATAAACGGCGCTAATGGGCCCGCGACGGTGGTCAGCGGCTGATGTCTCGAATCGCCCACAGAAAAATTAGACATTGGCATATCAAAAAACGAGATAAGGCCTCTGAGCTGAGACTCCCAGGGTACAAATTCACCAAACGGGACAAGTTTTTGCTTGTTGTAAGTCTCGAGGTGATCCCCGATTGCAACGATGCTGTTGAAGCGCTGACCTGCTGCACGAGTGGGCATGCCGGTAACAATAGTGGCGCCATTTTCTGTGGCCAATTCGCGAAGCTGAGTGATGTATCCGGGGGCTTGATCGAAGTAAAACGGCAGGGCGCCCTCCGGCCAGACGACCAGGTCTGCCACTGCAGCGTGTGTGACTGCGTGGTCGTAGAAGTCGCTAAGAAAGCGCTGCGCGTTGCGGCGATCCCAATTTTCTTCAATGGCAATATTGGGTTGATAGATCGCGACGCTGTTTTCCGCGCCGACTTTTTGAGTCCACTCAACGGTCTTCATCAAAAACCCGCTGGACATAATGACCAAGAGCCACAACCCCAAATAGGCAGCGCTGCGTCTTGTTTTAACGTTGAGTACCTCAGTAGCAGTGCAGGCAGTACTGACCAGAATAAGCGAGACACCCAACACGCCAAGGACAGGTGCCCAGCCCTCGATCGGTGTGTCGATTGCTACGTAGCCAATGAATAACCACGGAAAGCCGGTAAGGAACCATGTTCGAACCCACTCAAATACGACCCAAAGCGCTGTGAAGAGTGCAATTCGTGATAACGCGTCGCGAGGCTGGACGGCGCAAAATAGGGCGGTCTGGATACCCGTGAGAAGTGCCAAGCCGCCACAGAAAATGGCAGTCAAGGCGACGGCCAGGCCAACAGGTGCCTGACCGTAAATATGGATGCTGACGTAGACCCAGGACACACCGGCACCGAAAAATCCGACACCATAAATCCAGCCTAATAACGCACCTTGACGCCAGCCCTGGCCTTGAATGGCTAGGAATAAGCATCCGACGCTTGCGATCGATGCAAGTTTAAGATCAAAGGGCGACAGCCCGAGCGTAAAGGCGAGGCCCGCGACCAGGCAAAGCAAGGCACGTTGAACAGAGTGCTTCGTCGCCACTCCTTACTCTGTGGGTAATACGGTCACGCGTAAGCTATTGAGCTTGCGCTGGTCAGAGTTAATCACTCGAAACTCAAAGTGATCGAGGGTGATAATTTCATTGCGTACGGGGAGGCGACCAAACGCTTGTAGCACGAGGCCGCCGACAGTATCGAATTCCTCGTCGCTGAATTCGACGCTAAAAGCCTCATTGAAGTCCGCAACGGGCGTTAGAGCCTGAACAAAAAAACTATCTTCAGTGAGCTTTCTGATTTGAATTTCTTCGTCCGAGTCCGTCTCGTCCTCGATTTCACCGACAATTTCCTCAAGGACGTCTTCAATGGTCACTAATCCTGCGACACCGCCGTATTCGTCAATGACAATCGCCATATGGTTGCGCGCTTGCCTGAACTCTCGTAACAACACGTTCAATCGCTTGCTCTCTGGAACAATGACTGAGGGTCGCAGCAAGGCTTGGATGTCAAAATTGGCCTCTGGATTGAGAACAAACCCGAGCAAGTCTTTTGCCAGAAGTATGCCGAGAATATCGTCAGTACCTTCGCCAACCACCGGGTAGCGCGAGTGACCGGTATGAATAATCTGAGGTAAAACCTCATCAACCGTCGCCTCTGCTCGAATCACAACCATCTGTGCGCGCGGAATCATGACATCGCGCGCCTGCATGTCGCCGACGATCATGGCGCCTTCCATGATTGTTTTTGCATCGGCGTCGATGACTTCATTGTCCGCGGCGAGCTGCAACAAACCCTCAAGATCAGCGCGCGTGTAGGGCGTTCCCGTCACCATTTGAGTCAGACGGTCCAACCAAGACCTGTCGTCGTTGTCGCTACTTTTTGAATCTTGTGTATTCATCAGAGGTTGAGTGTCTCAAGCATGGTAAGGGTTGGGAATAGCTAACGAGGCTAATTGTGCGACTTCGAGGGTCTCCATGATCGCAGCGTCTGCCTCTTCAATATGGTCGTAACCCAGCAAGTGCAGGGTCCCGTGAATAGTCATGTGTGCCCAATGGTGAGCGTCGGGCTTTGCTTGCTCAGCAGCCTCCCGAGAAACTACTTCAGCACAGATGATTATGTCGCCCAGCAGCCCTGTTTGCGCCTGCAGTCTGGGCTCAACGGGGAATGAGAGCACATTGGTGTCCTGAGACTTGCCTCGGTATTGCATGTTCAGTCGACTCATTTCCTCGCCAGTCACTAGCTGAATGCTGAGTTCTGGGCTATTTGGAATGTCCGCATGCGTGTGACTCCCGTGTAACGCTGCAGCCACCCAGTTTTGAAACTCAGCGTCGCTGGGTGCTTCAATCTCGTTGCGGTCAATGTGAATACAGATTTTCATCATCAGCGGTCTTTGTGTGACGAGTCCATAATCGCATCGTGCTCTTCGTAAGCATTGACCACGCGCTGAACCAGCGGGTGGCGCACCACATCTTTTTTGTTGAACCATGTGAATGAGGCGCCTTCAACACCTTCTAGCACTTGCGTTGCATGAATGAGTCCCGAGGGTTGGCCGCGCGGCAAATCGATCTGAGTCGCATCACCGGTGATGACCGCGGTCGAACCGAAACCGAGCCGCGTGAGAAACATTTTCATCTGTTCGCGAGTGGTATTTTGCGCTTCATCGAGAATGATGAAGGCGTTATTAAGTGTTCTTCCGCGCATGAAGGCCAGTGGTGCAACTTCGATAATATTGCGCTCGATGTACTTACCGACCGTCTCGAATCCCAGCATTTCGTACAAGGCGTCGTAGAGTGGTCTTAAGTACGGATCGACCTTCTGAGTGAGATCGCCGGGCAAAAACCCCAGTCGCTCGCCTGCCTCAACCGCGGGTCTGACAAGCAATATTCGCTTGACCTCCTCTTCCAGCAGCGCTTGTACCGCACAAGCCACGGCCAGATAGGTTTTTCCAGTTCCTGCGGGTCCAATGCCAAAGTTCAGGTCGTGCTTTTGAATGTCCTGAACGTAACTGATCTGGCTTCTTCCCCGAGGCTTTATCGTGCCGCGTTTGGTTTTAAGGCCTTTTATCAAGAGGGATTCTGACGTTGCATCATTGGACTGAAGCAATTCAAGGTCAGCCTGTTGCAGTTGCAGGTGAATCGCTTCGGGACTCAGCCGAGTGCCTGTCGTCACGTCGCGATAA
>JAQXEB010000231.1 GCA_029251065.1 Luminiphilus sp. | reverse complement strand
CCGATAAAGATCAACTGGCTATTGAGGAGTTCAGGGCCGCCGGCGCCGGCTCGTATATCGATGCGTCATACGGCTTCGCAATTTTCCCCAGCATCGGGAAAGTAGGTTTGTTGGTTGGTGGTGCTCAGGGTAAGGGCACGGTGTACCAAGAGGGGAACCTCATTGGCAAGGCAACGATGACTCAGCTGAGTCTTGGTCTGCAGTTTGGTGGTCAGGTCTACAAGCAAATTATTTTCTTCGAAGACGCGCGTGCCATGCGAGAGTTCACATCAGGCAATTTCGAGTTTGGCGGCCAGGCGGCTGCGATTGCCCTGAATTCAGGGGCAAGTGCCGAAGTCAGCACGGGCGGAGGCGCCCGTACGTCAGTGACCGCGGGTAATGGCGAGATAACCGAGGTCGACAGTTACGGGTTTGTCGACGGAATGTCGGTTTTTACGCTGTCGCAAGGTGGTTTTATGTTTGAAGTCTCCTTGGGAGGCCAAAAATTCAGCTATCAGCCCAAGTGAGTTAAAGCGTCTGCTCCTCAAAAACAATATCCACCGTCGCTAAGCGGTCTACAAGGTGAGCACCTAAGGCAGTAGCGGGGGTCCATATACCGCCCTCTACGTCGAGATCATCGAAAGCAAGGCAGAGGCCCGCTTGCGCAATCATTCTCGACGTTGCGCCATAGCCTGGATCCCGCTTCCCCTTGACAGCCACACGGACGTCTTGCTTCGTCGAGTCGGGGTGTTTTGCGTGAACAAAAAATTCGAAGAAGCCAGTTTCTCGCTCACTGGGTGATGGACCCTCACCCGGCTGGGGAAGCTTTTTGGCAATCATTCTTCTCAGCGGGCCAATCGCAAAGGCCAGCATGCCTGCACCCATTCCCCCGGCAAGCAAAAGCGCGCTTCGCCTGTTAGTTGTGAGCATGGCTTCGTCGTAGGCGAAGTCCGCCCCGTAGATAAGACTGGCGAGCGCGTTTGAACGGCGGACCACTTTGGAATTCACGGCGGCCATGACAAAAGGTCCTGTCCAGCTGTCAAAGTTATCGTCCCACTTCACGCCTTTTTGATCTGCACCGTCGACCCCTGGATCGAGCTCGGCAGGATACAACGCATAAGGATTATTCAGTGCTTTGCGGGCAATCGGGTCATTCACGCCTTGCTCCATGGCAAGCAACATGCTTGCAACCGTACCGCCACTCACAGCCCCTTTTGACGGGCCCATTCGGCCACTGACCTGCGTGGCGTAGACGCCGTGTCGCTCGCGCATGATTTTCTGAGCCACAAATACGCCCAGATCGGATGGGATACTGTCGAACCCGCAACAGTGAACGAGGCGCGCACCCGACTCTTCCGCCATGTCACTAACTTTTTCAAAGACGGCGGCCATCCATTGTGGCTCGCCCGTTAGATCGCAGTAGTGAGTGCCTTCGGCCGCGCACGCTTCAAGCAGTTTCGTGCCGTATTGAGCATAAGGACCGACGGTGCTAATGATCACTTTGGTTGCACCAGCAAGACGTGCCATATCAGCAGCGCTTTCGCTGTTGGCTTCGATAGTGGGTAGTTCAGCATTACCGAGCTGCTTTTTCACCGCTTCTAGCTTGGGCAGAGACCGTCCCGCTATTGCCCATCGAATTTCTGAGTGGTGGGTTTGTAAGTACTCGGCCACCAGTGCGCCAGTGAAGCCTGTGGCTCCGTAAACGACAATGTCATAATCTCTCGGTAAATCGGCTTCCATGACTTGCTCCTGTGCAATTCGTCGTATTCTAACAGTGTGACAAATTGATGCCTTGAAAATCGTGTCTCAATGACCCGCTGTGATATTCTAACGCCTTTACTGGCGCCGAAATTAGAGGTAGGAATGCGACATCCAGACCGTGAGGTGACGGAACAAAAGGGAGGGTGTTTTGCCGTTGCCATTGTTCTTATAAGTCTCCTCGTTATCGGAACTATTACGGGGCTTATTATTTGGGGGTTGATCGCAAATGCACCCGAACCTGAAGTGGGGGAGCCTGCGGCGAACCGCATAGGCGTTTATGTCGAATCGGCGTTTCGAACTGAAGGTAACGCAGAGATCACGGTCTTTGGTGAAGTTCGCCCGCGTGTTCAAATTGACGTCGTCAGCGAAGTGTCAGGACGAATCATTGAGGTTTCTCCAAACTTTATAGAAGGGGGGAGCTTTCGTTCGGGAGAGGTGCTGATCACCGTCGAAGATCGTGACTATGCACTGGCGGTTTCGGAAGCTAAGGCGCGTGTTGCTGGGCGTAAGTTAGAGCTCGAACAATCCCTTGCAGACGCAGATGTTGCCAAGCGACAGCTCGCAAACGAGGCAAATCCGTCAGACCTGGCGTTGAAAAAACCGCAAATTATTCAGGCCCGCAGCGCCTTGGAGGCTTCTGAGCTGGCGCTTGATCGTGCGATTTCTGATCTGAGTCGCACACGAATTTCAGTGCCTTTTGACGCGCGTGTTACCGCAACCGCGGTCGACGAGGGTCAGTATGTGAGTATCGGTCGGACGGTGGCCTCTGTATTTTCGACTGATACAGCAGAGGTTCGATTACCGCTGTCGAACGCTGACATTGCGGCGCTGGGTGTGCCAATTGGTTACGAGGCGGAGGATGACTTGGGTTTGAGCGTTGAGCTGGTGGCCGACGTGGGCGGGGCGACGCGTCGCTGGGCTGGGCGTTTAGTGCGATTAGATGCGTCTTTGGATTCGCGTACGCGGTCAACCTTTGGAACCGTTGAAGTTCAGAGCCCCTTTGACGTGGTTGAGGGCGAGATGCCCATGGTGCCCGGACTGTTTGTCGCCGCTCAAATTCGCGGCCGTGCGCTGACGGACGTGATTGCCATTCCCGCGGCCGGACTCCGTGCTGGGGGTCGTGTTTTTATCATGAATGACCAGGATCTTCTTGAGGTCAGAAATGTCGTGGTGGCCCACGCTACGGCGGAGGTCGCCTACCTAACGAGTGGCATCGCAGAGGGCGACCGAGTCATTATTTCCCCCATACGAAATCCGGTGCCCGGCATGGCACTTTCACCGATTGAAGACGCTGCGGATCCTGTGCAGCTCAGCGCAGGTTAAGACTATGCACGGACTTATTGCCTGGTGGGTACGCAATACCGTGGCGGCAAACCTACTGATGGTTTTCATTATCATCTCCGGACTGATCGCCTGGAGTACGATTGAAAAGGAAGTTCAGCCGATTGTGACCATTCCCGTTGTGCAGGTCTCGTTGACCTGGCCAGGTGCGTCACCCAAAGAAATCGAGCAACAGGTCGTCCAGCGCGTTGAGGCGGCGGTAAAAAATATCGAGAACGTTCGTCG
>JAQXEB010000230.1 GCA_029251065.1 Luminiphilus sp. | reverse complement strand
CGGGGTGGTAGTCGAACAACGAGGTTTTTGCACCGCCGTCCATAACGGCAACGTGGAACCCCCGACTTTGAAGGTCGGTGACACAGCTTAAAGCGTCATCACATTGAATAATGGGAGCGCTAAATACAGTGCCTGCTGAGGCTTTAATAACCAAAGGGCCCAATGCGGCGACTGACTTTTTTGGATAGAAAATCGCATTTACTCCCGCTGCACAACACGACCTGATTGTCATGCCAACGTTCTGCGGGTTAGTCACGCCGTCGAGAAGAACTCCTCTAAAGTCTGACGTTTTTTCAGTTTCAAGCGCACTTAAGAACGACGTCAACGAATTAAACTGGGGGCAAAACAAGTCCAACGCCACGCCCTGATCTTGCTTGCCGTTGCGTGAAATGCGAGAGAGCGAACCGCGGTCGTGTGTTTGAATATCCACGCCTCGCACTTTGGCTGCATTCTGAATCTGCCTTACAATTTCTCCGGGCTTGTTACTGTGAGCAAGGTGCAGTTTCCTCGGCGTCAACGACGCATCAGAAAGCGCCTCAAGTACAGGTTTTCGGCCGTAGATAGTGAGGGTCTGTGATAGGTCCATTTTTAGCGGTGTTCTCGAGAGAGAAGAGCATTAACGAAAGAGAAGGTAGAGTATGCCATTAACACTGTTCACGAGTCCTGGTTGTCACCTTTGCGAACAAGCCGAGGAGATGCTGGATTACTTGGATATCCAATGCAACTTAGTCGATATTTCATCGCAGATTGATCTCATTCGATTATACGGTGTTCGCATACCGGTACTGAAACGCTCCGACGGTTCAGAGTTGGGTTGGCCTTTTGACACGCTCGATGTTGAGCGCTTTTCCGCCTGAGGCGTGCTTATTTATCTCGTTCCACTCGGATGGCAAGGACGTCGCACTCCGCTGCGCTGACAACGCCGTCGGTCGTCGTCCCCAAGAGTAATTCGAGTCCCCAGCGTCCGTGGCTTCCAAGGACGATTAGGTCTGCCGCGATGCGACGTGCCACTGCGGGTATTTCTTTTTCTGGGCGTCCGCTGGCGAGGTGACAATGCTGGTTAGGAATGCTCAGTTGCGTTGCAAGGTCCTGAAGGTGAATCTCTGCCTGTTCATTAATCTCGGCTTGCAGAGACGACGTATCCACATGTAGGTCGGCGCCGTACGTGAGCGACAAAGGCTCTACAATATGAAGTATGTGGATCTCGGCTTGCTGGGTCCGCGCCATTGTGGCCGCCTTGATGGCGATCTTGTCAGAAGCCGCTCCTAAATCGATTGCAACGAGTAAGCGTTTGTAGGCCATTGATCCGTCCGCCATTGACTTATAAGCCTATGAGCATACCTTTGTGCTCTTGTGTGAGCCAGTGGTGACCGTTTTGTCGATCGTTTTGATTTTACTCATTATCGCAGTTGCGGCAGCCCCTCTAATGTCAGCCCTTCCCTCTAAAACACAACGCTATGAGGCAAGGATTCGTGGTCATGCGTCGCAGTGTGGTATCACGATAAAGCTCGAACCCCCGCCTGAGATTCCCGCACGGTTTGGATATCGCGCCAGCTTACATGTCGTTGCCTATAAAAAGCGACGGCCAGAATCGTGTTTGGCGTGTATTGAGCCGAAGTTGGCGGTAAGAGTGGATGGTGTTTGGGCCAGCATTCCGTTAGAGCAACCGATTAATCAGTGTTACGAGAAGTTGCCAGACGGGGTTCAAATTATGGAGTTGGCCGAATACTACGTCTCGGTCTATTGGAATGAGAAGGGCGGGGAAGACGCGGTGAGCTCGGTGGATGAAACACTGACACAAATGTTGGTGGTGTCTGGTTTTGAATAGCTTCTCTCAGCGAGAATTAACATTATTCGCTTGACCTGAGCCTATTATTGTCCCGTACACTCCGCGATCTGCACCTCACCGGTGTCATGAGTTAACACACGACTTGGGTATCAAAATCGCAAATGGGTAAGTCACTGGTTATCGTCGAGTCACCGGCTAAGGCAAAGACGATCAATAAATATCTTGGTTCCGACTTTATTGTGAAGTCGAGCGTCGGGCATGTTCGTGATCTCCCTACCGCAGGGAGTGCGCCGACTACAGACCCCAAGGAACGAGCAGCACAAGCCGCTATAACTCGGAAGATGGCGCCCGATGAAAAGGTGCGCTATCAGGCTAAGAAGAAGCGCGACCAGTTAGTTCGGCGTATGGGGGTCGATCCAAAAAATGGCTGGACCGCACGTTACGAAGTCTTGCCGGGTAAAGAGAAAGTTGTTGACGAGCTCAAGAAGCTCGCTAAAAACGCCGACGCAATTTATCTAGCCACTGACCTCGACAGAGAAGGCGAGGCCATCGCCTGGCATCTCAAGGAGATTATTGGGGGCGACGAGTCTCGCTATCAGCGTGTCGTATTCAACGAAATCACTAAACGAGCGATTCAGAATTCGTTTGCATCCCCAACTCAGCTTGATACGAATCGCGTTCATGCGCAGCAAGCACGGCGCTTTTTAGACCGTGTTGTGGGTTTTGAAGTGTCGCCGCTGCTTTGGGCGAAAATTGCCAGGGGTCTGTCGGCAGGACGAGTACAGTCAGTCGCGGTTCGTTTAATTGTGGAGCGCGAGCGTGAAATACGGGCGTTTATTCCTGAAGAGTATTGGCAACTTCATGCCGATTTAGCCGCCAGCGACGGCGAGACAGTTCGTTTTGAGGTCGTTAAGTTTAAAGGGGGAACGTTTGCCCCGAAAACGGAACAAGAGACGGCAAAGGCTGTTTCTGTGCTTCAGAATGCGCGTTTTGATGTCTCGGATCTTGAAGCGCGAAAGACCAGTTCTCGGCCTTCCGCACCGTTTATCACGTCAACGTTGCAGCAAGCGGCGAGTACTCGCTTAGGATTTAGTGTTAAGAAAACGATGACGCTTGCGCAGCGACTGTATGAGGCAGGGCACATTACCTATATGCGGACTGACTCCACTAATTTAAGTGGCGAGTCTGTCGAGGCCTGCCGCAGCTATATTAGTGACGCATTCAGTTCGAGCTACCTGCCGGATTCTCCCAACCGGTATGGCGCTCGAGAGGGCGCTCAGGAGGCACACGAGGCGATTCGCCCGTCGAACGTTAATGTCAGTGCTGAGTCTCTCAAAGATGCCGAGCGCGACGCTCAGCGGCTCTACGAGCTGATCTGGCGACAGTTTGTGGCGTGTCAGATGACGCCCGCTCGTTATTTGAGCACGACGGTTACGGTGAGTGCCGACGAGTACGATATGACCGCAAAGGGCCGTGTTGTCGAGTTTGACGGCTATACGCGTGTGCAGCGACCGATGGCAAAGAAGGGCGACGACGCCTTATTACCTGACTTTAAGGTGAGCGATGTACTTGCGATGTCGGCATTGCATCCGGCACAACACTTCACCAAACCACCGGCTCGCTACGGTGAAGCCAGTTTGGTTAGAGAGCTTGAAAAACGCGGAATAGGGCGTCCATCAACCTATGCCGCGATTATTTCTACGATCCAAGATCGAGGCTACGTGAAGCTTGAGAACAGGCGCTTCTATGCGGAGAAAATGGGCGATATTGTGACTCAGCGGTTGCAGAACAGTTTTGAGGATCTCCTCGATTACGGCTTTACCGCTTCGATGGAAGAGAACCTTGACGAGGTCGCAGAGGGCCGCAAGGACTGGCGTGAAGTCCTCGATAATTTTTACAGCGACTTTCGCTCCAAGTTAGAGCTTGCAGAACAGCCCGGTGAGGGCGGTATGCAGGCCAATGAGCCGACACCTAC
>JAQXEB010000229.1 GCA_029251065.1 Luminiphilus sp. | reverse complement strand
TACAACTGCACCACGACGACAGAGCTTTTGGAGCGGCGTTACGACGATCGACGTATTCGCGCACTGATCGGTCTTCTATTCTTACTGGGTAATCTCTTTATTTTTATTCCGGCGATGCTTTACGGCGGTTCACTGTTTATTCAAACGATGTTCAACGTTGATATTCCGCTGATGTGGATTGCCATTGCCTTCGCAACAGTCGGGTCGGCATATGCCGTATTGGGGGGGCTGCGAGCTGTGGCTGTTTCAGATGCTTACAGTGGCGTACTTCTATTGTCGCTGGGGATCGTGGTGGTTGTGCTGTCGCTCGCTGCCATCGAGTTTGATTTTTCTGGAATTCCCACCGAGCGTCTGACCCTAGTGGGTGACTCATCATCGCCAATCCCATGGCATACGCTACTGACGGGAATGATCTTCATTCAAATCTTTTACTGGGGTACCAACCAGACAATTACGCAGCGGGCGATGGCGTCGCCCACCGTTGAAGAGGGTCAAAAAGGGGTTTTGGCGGCCGCTATTATCCGCCTGCTTATTGTCCCGCCGATGGTCGTTATCCCGGGGATCGTCTCGTACAAGCTATACGGAGATATCGGCGATGCCGCGTTTGGCACGATCGTCGGTGATGTCCTGCCGCTTTGGCTTTCCGGGGCCTTTGCGGCCGCGATTGCGGCTGCGGTACTTACGAGCGTGAACAGCGTGTTGAACTCATCTACAACCCTTTGGGTCTGTGACATACACGAGCCGTTCATTAATGAACATGCCGACCTCAGACGATTGAATTTCATAATTACAGTGACATTTGTCCTCATAGGCCTCGCCATGGTGCCTATTTATGCCACGGCCGACAGTATTATTAACTTGGTGCAAGAACTCTATGGGCTGTTGAGTATGCCTATTCTTTCGGCCTTCATTGTTGGGCTGCTTTTCAGGGGAGTCGCCGCCGGCGCCGCCATTTCTGCAGTCGTTTTAGGTGTAGTGCTCTACGGCTTTTTCTCATTCGTCTGGTCGCCCTTGCACTACATACACATGATGTTCTTTACGGTGATGTTCTGTGTCGTGACCGCACTCGTCGTAAGCAAGGTTGTATTTGGCACGTCGCCCACATTTGAGCCCGCCATTACGCTGCGTTAGACCGATTGCAGGTGATAAATGAGTAGCGATTCGGGCCACATGATGGGCACTGACAGTCCGACCGACATCAGCCAGGCACCAGAGAAGTCGGTTTGTGCAAGTTGACCTTGGTGTGATCTTTGTTGTGCGGTGAGACTGCCGGGCCAGATGAGCGCGACGCGGTAGCTCTGGGTGGCATCGAGACCGTTCAATCGATAGCGTGTTGGAAAGGCGTGCGAGGGCGTTTCTAGCATGGCGAGCGCGCACAGCGCCTGTGACTGATCTTTGTCGACAACACTCCAAGCCATCTCTGAAGAAGACCGTTCGGTGTTGGAATAGTTGCCGCTATGAAGCAATGTTCTATGACGTTTGTGGAGTTCAATAGCGTCTTTTAAGACCGCACGGTCTTCTGCATTTAACTGTCTTATGTCGGCTTCAACGCCCATATGACCCCACAGTGCGACCCCAGCTCTAAATGCCATGGTGTGCTGGCGGCCAGTGATGTGACACGGACTCGGTCCGACATGTGACCCCATTAATTCAGGTGGGAACGTTGACAAGAAACCACGCTGTACGCGAAGGCGGTCAAGTGCGTCGTTGGTGTCTGAGGGCCAGAATCGAGAAACATGCGTGAGTATTCCAAGATCAACACGGCCCCCTCCTGATGCACAACTTTCAATAGTGACAGTTGGAAATGCAGCCCGAATGCGACCGAGTAGGGCGTAAAGCGCCTGCGTCTGTTGATGGATGGCGTGATGCTTTTCCGAGGTTCCCGCCTGGTGAATATCGCGGTTCATGTCCCACTTTAGATAACGAATGTCGTGCGCCGAGAGTAGCCGTTGTACTTTATCAAAGAGGTACTGCGTGACCTCGACTCGACTTAAATCCAAAACGTACTGATGCCTGGCCGCGTTGGGTATGATTCCCTCGTGCTTGAGAATCCAATCGGGGTGTTTGCGGAACAGAAGACTGTTTGCGCTGACCATCTCGGGCTCGATCCAGAGTCCGAACTCCATACCGTGTGCGTGGCACGCGGCCACAATGGGTAACAGCCCATTGGGCAGCTTATGCGAATCAACTTCCCAGTCACCCAACGCCCGTTTATCGTCATGGCGCCCTAAAAACCATCCGTCGTCGACAACAAAGCGCTCGATGCCTAATTCAGCAGACTCGTCAATGAGCGCCATCAACGACGTTTCGTCAATATTGAAGTAAAGCGCTTCCCACGTATTAAGCTGGACCGGTCTTGGGGGGCTGGAGGTGGGCCAGGCGCCACCAAACTGCGTGCGAATCATATGATGCGCGGTCTGAGTGAGAGAGTTCATACCTTGACTGCTGTGACACAGGAATACCGACGGGCTCTTATAGACCGCACCCGGCGCCAATTGTATTTCACCGGGTCTGAGTAACTCGCCGAGTTGCACCGCACGTCGGCCATCAGCCAGTTGCTCGACTCTTATTTGATGATTGCCGCTCCATCCGATGTGAAGTGAGAGCGCGCTTCCACTTTGAGTGGTCGTCTGGGCCTCCACAAGTGTGATTGATGGGGGCATGTGGTGCGAGGTACGACCAGTCCAGTTTTCTCGTACGTAAGCCGCCTTAGGAAGCGTTTGATGCGCGCTTTGAAACTCGTAGCCCCATCGCCCACTGAGCTCCAAAAACGTCGTCAGATGATCGGGTACCGGGAGTGTCAGTGCGCACGTATCAAGCGACAGTGACGTGTCTGTGGATTGATTTCTAACACTGACTGAGAGCTCAAGGGAGCGCGAATCGGTATGAAGGCTGACGCAGTGCGTGACTTCGATTTGGCTTGCGTCACAGAAACTCAATAGCACCAGGTGTCGCGGCGACAGGTCGGCCGTGACCACGCGTGGTCGGAGTTGCCAGTGAGAGTGGCCACGCTGGGCTTCAAGGCCCAAATGGCCAAGGTAACTGTCACCCACAGAGGGTGTCAGCGAAATACTGGGCTCGACGGGGAGCGATGCAGGTGCTTCTGGGCGATCCAGTTGCTCGAGCTGAGCGAGCGTCAGTTGCGCGAGTGCGTCGCCAAAATACGAGAGCACAGGCTGGCCACTTCGGCAGTCGATAACGACCGACGCGGTCCCGTTACGCAGGTGATAAAACGGCTTTAAAGCATTTGTCATGCGCGCGCTGACCCCAATGTGCATCGTCACTAGGGTACAGCGCCAAGGCTTCAGATACACTCATTGCCTATCGCGGAGAAAAGCTGTCGCGTCGCGCCCTTGTAAGCGCAAAAAACCGATAAGAAAAACCGATCAGAAGGACCGACAAAGAGGCACCATGCGCTGCAGATTTCAAAGCAAGCAAAACACCCTTGCGCTCGGGGGGTTTAACGATCCCCAGCGACTCGGTTCAGTGCCTGTCCAGACGAGGCGTTCAATCGCCAAAACCATTAGTGATAGCGCGTTACTAGCACTGGTTTCAATGACATTGGCGGTGTTTTGGACCGCACCTGCGTCCGCCCAGGTCGAGTCGGGCCCAACAGTACTCATTGATCAGTGGCAGGGCTTTTGGTTGGGCCAGTCGATCGGCAATTGGACCGGACTTATTACTGAAATGGATAAAGTGGGAGGGCAGGGTCGTCAGGGTGAATTCTACACCCGGCAAGACTGGGCCGGTTTAGACGAGCCGGCCATTTGGAGCGATAAGCCCAGTGAAATCTCGAACACCATTGATTTTATTTTACGGCGCCCTGGCGAGACATGGGGCGCGGACGACGACACTGACATAGAGTACATGTACCTCTGGACGATGCACCGTTTAGGCAAGGCGAAACTGACACCACATGAGATAAAAGAGGCCTGGTTGCGCCACATTTATGACGAGAAAAAACCAACTCCCTACGGCGCTGACGAAGCGGGTTACCAGAACTATTTGTGGGTCTCTAATCAAGCCGCTCACGCGCTGATGCTTGAGGGAGTGGTGCCACCTCAGACCAGCGCGCCCTCGAACAATCCGCACGGCGACATGATCGACGCACAACTGACCACGGAAATCTTCGGTCTTCTGGCTCCGGGGCGTCCGGGTGTTGCACTCGACCTTGCTTACTTACCTGTGCGGACGGCGGGCGACGGCGATGCCGTGCTGGCCGCTGAGTTTTACATTGTGCTGCACGCACTCGCTGCCGAGCGGCCTCGAGGGGCCGTGACCACCGAGGACGTATTTAACATGGCGCAAGCGGCGAGGAAGCACCTCCCAGAGGGGTCGACTCCGGCGCTTATGTTTGACTTCATTCGTGCGCGCTACGACGCTGGATTTTCGTGGGAGGAAACACGCGACGCGCTCTATGTGCGTTACCAGATTGAGCAACGCGACGGGTACTCAGTGACCCAGCGCGGGCTCTATTGCAATGGTTGCTTTGCCTCGGGTATCAACTTCGCAGCAAGTTTAGTGTCGCTTTTTTATGGGGGTGGAGATTTAAAGGAGACGATCAAAATTGCGACTTTATGTGGATGGGACTCCGACAATCCGGCAGCCAGTTGGGGTGGGTTGTTGGGCTTCATGCTGGGCCGTAATGAAATAGAGCGTCTCTTTGGTGAGTCTCTGTCAGACAACTTCGATATTCACAGGACGCGAAAAGGTTTTGCTAATGGCGGCATAGACACATTTGGCAACATGGCGAAAATGGCAATTTCAGTCTCAGAAACGATAAACAATGAAACGTTGACTTCACCGGAGTGACACGTGGCTATGATTAAACACACTTTACTGACTGCCCTTGCAGTACTTATCTCGCTTCAGGCGCCCTTGTGTCTGGCAGACGACTGGCGCAAATCAGATATTACCCAACTCGTCATGCTAGGGACTGGAACACCCAACCCATTTCCCGATAGATCTGGACCCTCGCTCGCAATTGTCGTGAACGGTGAGCCGTACTTAGTGGACTTTGGCCCGGGTGTGGTCAGGCAAGCGTCTTCACTATCGCCCGAGTACGGTGGCAAAATTGGGGGCCTGGCGGTCGAAAACCTTAAGCACGCGTTTTTAACGCATCTGCATTCTGATCATACGGTCGGTCTTCCTGACTTGATCCTGACCGCGTGGACAGTCGGTCGGGATTCACCGTTAAAACTATTTGGTCCCGAAGGCACTAAACACATGGCCGACAAGGTCCTTGAGGCCTATGAAGAAGATATTCGCTACCGCTTGTACAGTGAGCAGCCCGCCAACAATCAAGGGTGGCGT
>JAQXEB010000228.1 GCA_029251065.1 Luminiphilus sp. | reverse complement strand
AACAAGAAAAAAGACAGGGCTGGTCTCGCGCCATGAATGCTTTTGAGTCCCGTTTGCACTGGCACTGCCATTTCATTCAGAAATTTGAAATGGAATGTCGAATGGAATTTGAAGATATTAATCGCGGCTATGCTGAGCGACCTCGCGGTCATGATGAGGACCTGGTTGAGGCGTGGAAAGACGGCATGAGCGGTTTTCCACTGATCGATGCAACCATGCGCGCCCTCAAAGCAACGGGCTACGCCAACTTTCGTTCTCGAGCAATGCTGGTCAGTTTCCTCACACATCATCTTTGGCAAGACTGGCGCATGGGGGCCACTCACCTGGGCTCATTATTTCTCGACTTTGAACCGGGCATTCATTACCCACAAATGCAGATGCAGGCTGGGGTCACAGGCATCAACACTATCCGCATCTACAACCCTGTTAAGCAGTCGCTAGACCACGATCCGGACGGTGTTTTCATCCGAAAGTGGGTTCCTGAGCTCAAAGACCTGCCGACACCGCTAGTCCACCAGCCCTGGCTTATGTCGCCTATTGAGCGACTGCTGCAACCCATCGACTACCCCGAACCCATTATCGATCTGAAATCGTCGTACCAGCGCGCGCGTGACACCTTGTGGGGCTTAAAGTCAGATCCCATGGTGAGGCAAGAAAGAGAGCGTATACTTCAGCGACACGTCGAGAGGCGCTTTCAAAAACGCTTCGAGGAATCGAGAGCCGACTGAATTAACAGGCGAGTACGGGGGTCAAATGCGCGCGTTCATGATTGCCGTTGGATTGGTAGCGACTGTGCTCGTCGCTGGCCTCATTGGGTTCAGCGCTCAACTGACTTCCCAGAGAGTGGTTGAGACCCTGACGACCCAGCTTAGCAACTTAGGATTTGAGGCGGCGTCGCACGGGGAGTCTTCACTCGGGATTTTTCCCGATGCATTTATCGACCTTGAGCGGGTTTCGATCGTCTTCCCTGAGACCGATGAGGCGCCCGAGCAGACGCTGACTATCGAGGGCCTGCGCTTCGAACTGTCTTGCCTTGCTAAGATTGAGTGGCCCGGCCGATGTCCACGTATGACGGAGGCCGGCAGCCCTCGATTGTGGTCTGCAGTCGATGTGTCGACCATTTTGCAACAAGGCTTTAGAGGTCGCTTGAACGATACGCTTAATCTTGACGATCCCACGAACCTAATACAGTCGCTGCTTAAGCGAATAAGGTAATCATGCAGACACCGCACTGGCTACACTCCTACCAAGAACTCGGAAACGCCTACACCAATAGTGCAAGCCCTGAGCCTGCAAGCGCGCCCGAGTGGATGGCGTGGAACGAGGCACTCGCATCCGCGATCAAGTGGCCTACACCGTGGCGGCAAACTCAAGTCGCACTCAGCGCGTTTGCCGGACAAGGTGAACTCAGCGGGGCAAGACCCTCTGCTTCGGTCTACGCGGGACATCAGTTTGGGCAGTACAACCCGCAACTGGGTGACGGCAGAGCGATTTTACTGGGTGAATGGTCGGTCAGTGAGGCGGAGCGTGTCGATATTCAGCTCAAGGGCGCCGGACAAACACCCTACTCACGCGGTGGTGACGGCAAGTCTCCTGTGGGTCCCGTGGTGCGCGAATACCTTGTCTCCGAGGCGATGCATCATCTAGGGGTCCCGACGACGCGCGCACTGGCCGCAATCGCCACAGGCGATCCCGTGTACCGGTCCTACCAAGAGCCAGGTGCCGTCCTGGTCCGCGTGGCCAAAAGTCACCTGCGATTCGGCAGTATTCAATATTTTGCGATGACGAAGGACGGAGAGGGCTTGGCTGAACTTGTGAGCTACGCAGCGGATCGTCATTTCGCTGACAGTGTCTTGGCTAAGAACGCGCAGAGTGTGGAAGCTAAAGCTGAAGTTTTACTCGAAGAAACGGTTAAACGAATCGCCACACTGATCGCGCAGTGGCAGAGTCTCGGCTTCGTTCATGGCGTAATGAACACGGACAACATGTTGCTCTCCGGCGAAACGATTGACTATGGACCCTGCGCGTTTATTGACACCTTCAAGGCCGATGCCAAGTTCAGTGCCATAGACACTCAAGGGCGTTACCGACTCTCCAATCAGCCCGGCATTGCGCACTGGAATACGAGCGTCCTCGCATCGTGCCTCCTCAAAGTGCTTAATACAAAAGAAGACGCCGCGGTGGCCTACGCGCAGACGGTTATTGACGAATTCCCAAGCTGGTACACAACCGCCTATAAATCTCAGATCGCCGTTAAACTGGGACTCGACGCGTTTCGTCCTGATGACACTGAGTTGCACGATCAGTTTTTAACCGTGTTGGAACGCGACGCGCTGGACCATACCCTGGCCTATCGCTGGCTTGTTCATGAGGCGCTTCAGGACGGCGGGCATACGCCCATTGGTGAGTTATTCACGCCCAGTGAAGGACTGCGCACATGGGTCAAAGACTGGCAGTTGCGACGCGCTGACAATAGCGTAGAAAACTCCGAAACGGCAGACAAGATGCAGCATGCAAACCCTGTAGTCATTCCACGCAACCACCAGGTTGCCGAAGCGATTGCACGCGCCGAAACTGGCGACTACGGCTATTTGCAGTCGGCCTTTGAGCGATGGAAGGATCCTTACGAATGGCAGGACCACGACAGAAATTGGGCGGCCACACCCGAACCTTCAGAGCGCGTTCACCAGACGTTCTGCGGCACTTAATAACGCGAGCCCTGTAGAGTTTTCGTGGCTCAACCGCGCGGGGGCCTTTATAATTGTGCGTGGAAAATTTGGAGAGTCGGGTGAAAACAGCGTTTCTTGGGAAAACAGTCAGCGGTCCTTTTACTATTCCGTCTGGAATCGTGTCGACGGCGCCCAGCATCATTCAACGAATAATGGATGAGCTCCCAGAAGTTGGCGTGATTACAACAAAAAGTGTTGGCCCCGTGCCGCGAACAGGTAATCGCGAGCCAGTCTATAGCCAGTACGCTCCAGGCTGCTTTGTTAATGCAGTCGGACTGACCAACCCAGGCGCTGAAGAGGCTCGCAAAGGTTTCGAATCACTGTCCATTCCAGAAGACCGATTCTTACTCGTCTCTATTTTTGGCGGCAGCATCGAGGAGTTTGTGTCCGTAGCAAAAATTCTGGCGCCTGTGGCCGACGGATTGGAACTCAACCTGTCCTGCCCTCACGCCCAAGGCTATGGCATGGCGATGGGGCAAGATCCTGAAATGGTCGCGGCGATTGTGAGCGCCGTCAAAGCGGCTGTGGACGTCCCTGTCATTCCAAAACTAACACCCAACGTCGACCGTATCGAGGACATAGGGCGCGCCGCGCTCCAGGCCGGTGCCGATGGCCTATGTGCTATTAATACCGTGGGGCCCGGCTACACCGAGAGTCACGGCCACCCGGTTCTAAGCAATGGAATGGGCGGGATGTCCGGTGGTGGTGTCCTACCGACGGCACTCAAGTGCATTCGTGCTCTCAAAACGATCACGGACAAACCTATTATTGGCTGTGGCGGTTTGTCTACCGCCGACGATTGTCGCGCGGCGATGAATGCCGGCGCATCAATTGTCGGCGTTGGATCGGCGCTGAGCGGCATGGACACACAAGGTATGAACGGCTTCTTCCGCCAGCTCCAAAGAGATCTTGAGACAGGCGGTAATAAAGCAAAGGCCGAGCTAAACCTCGACCTAGACATGGACTTTAGCGCGTTCAAAGTTGTGACTAATGAGCCTGTTTGCGATGACATCACGGTTGTCACTCTCAATGGCAACATCAATATTCAGCCGGGCGAGTACGTGTTTGTTTGGATTCCGGGTGTGGGTGAGAAGCCGTTTTCCTGCCTCACCGATGCCCCACTTCGACTCGCTGTCATTGATGTTGGGCAGTTCACTCACGCGTGTTACGCGCTTGAGCCTGGAGACGACGTCTATATTCGCGGGCCACACGGCGCCCCCGTGCTTCCAAACGATGACGCCCACGTGGTCTGCGTGGCGGGCGGAACGGGACTCGCCGCGGTCTACCAACTCGCCCGTGACTTTGGTTCGCAAGAGAAGCCCGCACAAATTTTTGCAGGTGCACGCAGTGCAGATCGCCTCTACTTTATCGACGAGTGCCGCGCGATTGCCGATGTGCACATCGCAACTGATGACGGCAGTGCTGGGTTTAACGGTCGGGTCACAGACGCGCTGCGATCGTATCTTGAAACCCTCGACGCTGAGACACTGGCTCGAACAGAGTTCTATAACTGCGGACCTGAACCCATGATCCACGCGGCCGAGGCGGTGCAGCGAGACTTTGTTGAGCCGGCCAAAATGTTCAGTGCTATCGACTACACCACAAAGTGCGGTGTGGGTATTTGTGGCGCCTGCGCCTCACCCGATGGACGACGAATCTGTGTCGACGGACCCTTTATAAATACCCAATAAACTCACACACGAATAAGAGAGAGAACAATGGGAGCTAAACTTGTCGCTATTTCAGCCGCTGTGACACTGACCGTATTGGTAGTCGCTTGGTTAGGTGATCAAACTGGAGCCACACTTTATGGCTTACCCCTCATGGCGGCCATGGCGCTGGGGGTATTTGCGGTCCAATGGGTCGGTCTGACCCATGCGCGCTTGTTCGAAACCGAGCACTACTTTGACCTTGTTGGCAGTCTAACGTATGTCACCGTCACGATTTTCGCGATTCAACAGGCTGTAGACTTTGGGCTGCGCCAGCAACTCATTGCGGGCGCGGTCGTGATCTGGGCAGTGCGGCTTGGACCGTTCCTGTTTATGCGCATAAAAAAGGCGGGCGAAGATCAGCGCTTCAGAAAAATCAAACTGTCGACACCGCGCTTCTTACTCACTTGGACGCTTCAAGGCACCTGGGTATTTATCACCGCAGGCGCTGCGCTTGGGGCTATTATGACGCCAAATTCTAATGCGCTGGAGCCCTTATTTTTTGTAGGGGCCCTCCTCTGGGTGTGTGGTTTCGCCATTGAAGTGGTGGCAGATCGCCAGAAGAGTGCGTTCAAAGCGAATCCCGAAAATGAGGGCAAGTTCATCAATACAGGTATTTGGGCTCGATCACAGCACCCGAATTACTTTGGTGAAATCGTACTTTGGGCCGGCGTTGCCGTCATGGCGTTACCCTCGCTGTCGGGCAGTGCCCTGATCTTCTTAATCTCGCCAATATTTGTTGCTCTGCTGCTAACACGGATCAGTGGCGTACCGCTTTTGCGCAAAACAGCGGCAGCTCGCTGGGGTGATGACCCCAACTATCAGGCCCATCTTAAAAATACGCCGGTACTGATCCCTCGGCTATTTTAAAGTCGTTGGGAGAGCCACAAAAAAGCCGGCATTCGCCGGCTTTTTCATTACCCGGACCCACTCGCTAACTATAGGACGCTTTAAGGCCCGCCAAGCAGGCGTGGAACCCTTCCATTGTTGAGGTCACCACTTCCGCAGCACTTCGTGACTCATGAATACGACCCATCACCTGCCCCGTCAGTGGTATAGCGGCCTCTAAGTCACCACCAAAATACAAGTCCAAGATATTGGCCATATGCTCAAACGGCTGAAATTGCCCCAGCAGCTCAAGCTCCCCAGTTCGCTCGGTACGCATCGCTCGAAGCGCCGGGCGACCCTGCTGATTTAAAAATACGGTATCGGTCTCCTTCCCTTCATAAATGGCTTGCTTCCAGTTCTGATGTACTGGCGAATCAGCGCAGCTCAGCATCGCTGTCCCCAGCTGTACGCCCTCCGCACCCAGCGCAAAGGCCGCCGCCATGGTTGCACCATCACAAATACCGCCAGCGGCAATAATAGGCACCTCGGTTCGGTCACGAATAAGGGGCAGTAAAACCATCGTTGATACAGGACGAGGGTTTTTAAACCCGCCCCCTTCGCCCCCTTCAACAACCAAGCCGTCAACACCCGCATCAAGCGCCTTGAGTGCCATGTCGAGTGTCGGCACCACGTGAAACACTTTAATCCCGGCCGCCTGAAAGTCTTTGGTGCAAAGGTCAGGACTGCCCGAAGACGTGGTGACGAACTTGAGACCCTGCTCAATCACAAAATCGATAACGCCGGCTCCCTTAACAAAAGCCAACGCCACGTTCATTCCGAAGGGCTTGTCGGTGAGTTCATGCATCTTAGCTACCTCACCCTTGATCGCGTCAAACTCACCCGATGAGGTTTCTATAATCCCCAT
>JAQXEB010000227.1 GCA_029251065.1 Luminiphilus sp. | reverse complement strand
TGAGACATTGAGGTTTACCGTATCAATCGTGTGCCGCATTGTCTCATAGCGTGACGTCTCGTTCGCTGCCGTAAGTGTTAACCGGTAATTCTGCACGCAATCGCTTTAATAAGTCTTCGGACTCGTCTTTGTTGAGAAACTCGCCAATGGCGGTTCGGCTCTCACGGTTGTGCAACCACAACTGAGGACCTTCCCACTTATTTCTTGGGCTGATCACGTTGACGGCTGTTTCACTGCGCGCCCAAAGCCACGTTCGTTTAGGCACAAAGTATCCTTTCTCCACCCTTATGAACTGTTCTGAAACCGTCACAATTTGTCGGTATTCGAGATTCCAGCTGACGTAATACAGCGCCCCCGCAAGCGCCATGAGCTCAGCACCCGCAAACGGTAAAATAGGCCAGGCGCCGAGCAGCGCAAAGCCAATTGCTGCGCCCAATGACGGAATGGAAATAGCAATGAGCGCATAGAGGTTGGTCCGCCACGTCGCACTCTTGTTGGGTTTAACAATAATAATACGGGCGTTATCTTCAGACTGTTCGGTAATCACTGCGTCAACCCTTCCGAGGCGCTTTTCAGCCTATTGATCAAAGTGAGAACGGTATCGGGGTGAACGCCGAAATCCAATGACCTGTTGCAGGTGCGCACAGTTTAAGTCGTGTCGCATGCAATAAAAGTCTGGGAGACGCGGCCAAGGCACTGTCATGGGCGTACATATCACAGCCGATAATGGGGTGCCCCAAGGACTGCATATGAATACGAAGCTGGTGTGAGCGTCCTGTGACAGGCATGAGTTTGATCAATGTTCGGTTGCTTGAGCGCTTGAGCACCCTAAAGTGAGTCAGCGCCTGTTTGCCGCGGGTCTGGCAAATCATTTGTTTGGGCCGATTGGGCCAGTCAGTCGCGATGGGCAGTTCGACCGAGCCCTCGTCGTCTGCGAGCTCACCCCACAAAACCGCCGTGTATTCTTTTTCAATCTGACGCCGTTGGAACTGTCGCGCCAGTTCCGAAAGACTGGCTTTGTGCTTGGGCACCACCATGATGCCGGAGGTGTCGAGGTCTAATCGATGCACCGCATGAACGTCTGGGAATCGCGGCTGGAGGCGCCGAATCAGGCTGTCGTGATTCAAAGGGTGCCGTCCGGGGACGCTCAACAAATGATGGGGTTTGTCGATCAATAGTAGATCCACATCTTCGTAAACGATGCGAATCGATTCTTGGCTATGAGGGACTAAGTAGGGCGGTAGCTCGTCGTAATCGGGTGTTGATGGTGCGCTTGAAGTCACGCCGCGGCTCGGCGCTCGAGAGCCTGCAAATACCGACTAACGGTCTCGGCGAAACCATACCTGAGCGCATCGGTAATGAGCGCATGTCCAATGGACACCTCGAGTAAATGGGGGATGGTGAAGTCGGGAAGGTTTGTTAGGTTCAAATCGTGACCTGCATTAATGCCGAGTCCCGCATCGTGCGCCGCTGCTGCGGCCTCCGAAAACTGAGTAAGAACAGACTCAAAATCACCTGCGGCGTGTGCAACGGCATAGGACTCTGTGTAGAGCTCCACGCGGTCGGCGCCAATCTCGGCAGCGGCATTCATGCTCTTAGGCTCAGGGTCCATAAATAGACTGACGCGACAGCCCATGGCTTTGAGCGATGCGATGATCGGCACGAGTCGCTCGCCGTCTTGGCTTAAATCAAAGCCATGGTCTGATGTCAGCTGCGCATTGGTGTCAGGGACCAGGGTCACTTGCGCGGGACGTGTGGCCTCGACGAGTGCCATAAATCCGGGGTAGGTCGCGATGCCATCTCGATCGCTCGGCATGCGAGGCGCAAAAGGGTTGCCTTCTAGATTGAACTCGACCGCGAGTGAAGACGCTAGGTCGTAGCAGTCTGTCACGCGAATATGGCGCTGATCGGGCCTTGGATGGACTGTGATCCCGCCGGCCCCTGCTTCAATAGCGGTCGCTGCAAATTCAAGTGGCGAGGGTACAAGTGTGTCGCGCGAGTTTCGTATGAGCGCGACTTTGTTGAGATTAACGCTGAGTACAGTCATGGCGAGACGCGGGTCACTCGTAACAGGACGATGGGATCCACTGGGACGTTTTGAAGCGGCATCTGGCCTTGTTCTGTTGTTCCCATCGCGTTTGCTGTGGGTGATGAGGCCATAAAATCGACGATGCGCATGCCACTAATGACTTCGCCAAACACCGTGTAGCCCGCTTTAAAGGGCGTCCAGTCGAGATTTGGATTGTTACGATGGTTGATAAAAAATTGACTGCCCGCCGAGTCCGGATCACTGGTTCGAGCCATGGCAAGCGTGCCACGGTCATTATGCACACGATTCTTCGACTCATTGACCACCGACCGCTCTGTCTTTCGCTGTTTTAGATCCACATCAAAACCACCGCCCTGAACCATGAAGCCTTCAATAATGCGGTGAAAAACAGTGTTTTCGTAAAAACGCTCATCCACGTGACTCAGAAAGTTTTCAACGGTCTTGGGTGACCTGTCGGCAAACAGTAAGACAGTGATATCTCCCTCGCTTGTTTCGAGTTTCACAATGGGGTTTTCCGCTGTGGCGAATGCGCTCAAGGAGCAAGCGAATGTTGCAATAAGGCCGATTAAGATCTGTTGGGCATACTTCACGGAATTCTCCTTGGCGATTTATCGCCAGCCGTCGTTGCGGCGGCGCTTGACGGAAAGGGCGGGTACTAATAAGGCAATCATGATACCCAGGACAATCAAGACCACGACTTCAATGACTCGGTTGCTTGAGATTCGATCCTGAAGTCGTGCGTTCTCAAGTTTCAGTAAATCGTTACGCGCGTTAGCGTCTTCTAACTTTCCAGTGAGGCTCTTGGTCATTTGATCAAGTTGAATCGCATTTGCAGAGACACGCTTAACCTCCGCCAGCGTCTCCCGGGTCTGTTCAAGTTCGCGCGCTGCAGTACTCATCGAGGAATCGGTCGAGGTTAGTTGCTCCATGGCCTCGTCGAGGTCGCGCTGCAGCTGGGCTGCGCGCTCAACTTCCCCAGCCAGCGTGGCTTCAAGGGCGTTGACCTGACTGCCCCGAGGTGCATTAGCCTGAAGGTACTGGGCTCGTAGGTAGCCTCTCGTACCACCTTTTGTCTCAATTTCAGCCCAGACACCGTCCTCGGTGAGTCCGTAATAGGCCACCTCAGTGCCCGACGGCAGCCCCTTGTTAATAATTCGATAATCGCCGCCGGGGCCTGTGCGGACCGGTGTGAAAATAAGATCGGTGACGTACCGAGTCTCGCTCAATGCTGCGGTGTTCGTTTCGACTGAGTCTTGCGCTTGCGCGAGGGAGGGCAGCATAGCCAACGCAGTGATCGCTGCAAAAATTCGAAGTTTAGGCATAGTGAAATCGTT
>JAQXEB010000226.1 GCA_029251065.1 Luminiphilus sp. | reverse complement strand
GTGTTTAGGCAAATGATGGTTCACGGAGTGTTTATTGGTGTTCTCGCGTTGTTCGGTATTGCGTGGACCTGGTTTGTCTGGGCATTCACGTTTTTGACATCCTACATGTGGGTCGTACGCCTGAGACAAGTGGGCGAACATGCGGTTGTGCCCGACCTTTACGACCCTGATGTCCGCGCGAATACAAGAACCGTTGAAGCACCACGATGGCAGCGTTTTCTGGTGGCACCTAATAACGTCAACTACCACCTGGAGCACCACTTTATGGCGGGCGTTCCTTGTTACAACTTACCCAAACTTCGATCATTGCTCAAAGGGCAGGGGCTTCTCGACAACGTCCCGTCGGTTACCGGTTACGGTCAAGTACTAAAAATGGCGGTGCTTCGCTAGATATTTGTTGCTTTGCTAAACATTCAAGGTCAGACGGGATGTCGACTGGAGGTGTTTACACACTATCGGGCTGAACTGATCTTCCCCCCTATGCGTCTGTTTTGAGAGTCTAATAGCCCCTGAAAAAGGGCTACTGATTCATCAGACCAAGGAGGGTCTATATGAGACGTTTGAGCACAACTGTACTGGTAACGCTGTCACTTTGCTTGTCACTACCGGCTGCGGCATTACCCCGAGACGCCCTGATAAATAACACGCTATCACTGCCGGGCGAACTCAAAAAATCTGTTTTGTTAGAGCACGAGTTAGCTGACGTTCGAGGCGCGGTATGGCCTTTAATTTTTGGTATCGCGACGGTCGACTTGGCCCTGCAGGCCTATTACTTTGGGGTCTATATCCCAAAGACGCGAGGTGGTCGCGGCTAGCGCCCAAACTCATTCGAACGAGCCGTCGCACCGGCGGCTTTATTTGAGGGAGCATTTATGACGACTTCGAAACAGCGGTTAGCTCAAAAATTTGCCGTATTCGGGCTTGAGCACAAGCGACAACAAATCTTCTGGTTGACGATGACACAACCGACCATCACCTGGGTTGCATTAGGATTGACCTATTCGACCCTGACGAGTGATGGTGCGGCTCAATGCGCTTGGTTTGCAGGGATGTTGGCGCTATACGGCGCGCAGATTGCCTACGCTTGGTACCTGTCTGAGACGACTAAATGAACGTTGCCGTGTGGATCGTTGCACTAGTCAGTCTATGGGTCATGCCGCTAGCGAGTGCTTCGAGCAATATGCGGTCAAATCACATTACTCTGGTAAAACAGACGTCACCCTTTAATTGTGGGCTTGCAGCGCTTGCGATGCTGTTATCAGCTAAAACGCCCAAGTCGGTCACGCTCGCTTCGCTCTCGGGTCTGGCGATTACGCTGATAGACCCTGCTTCTCAAGAGTACCGAGAGCGTGGATTTTCGGTCAGTGAGTTGCAGCGATTAGCCGCTACCTATGGTCAGGCGCTTACAGCGCGATGGATGACGACCGATGCGCTACTAAAGGCCTCGTTTCCCCTCGTTGCTTGGGTACAGCTGGGTGATCTTGGGCACTTCACTGTCGTTGAAGGAATTGATCGCGGTCATATTTTAGTCGCAGACCCTACTCGCGGCTATCTGTCGCTGGATCTTGACGATTGGCAGAGTATTTGGCTCCAGGGCAGTCAAGGCATTGCCCTGGAGCTTTGAGCACGGCTCGCGAGTGTTTAAGCGAGATCGTGATGAGTCCAGTCCAGATCAACAAGTGCCTGACTTGCCGCTGTCTTGGGGTCTGTCAAGATCACCGAACAGCCGACGTCAGGCTTGAGGTAGGTGTCTGTCACTCGGCGCAAATCGTCTAGCGTTGTCGACACAATTGACTCTCTGAGTGCCCGTTTGTGATCCGCAGTTCGTCCGTTAAGCCCGTCATAAAACGCTTTTTTTACTTCACCTGAGGGTGAGGCGGGCTTATCCAAGCTCGAAATGACGCTGAGAATGGCCTCTTCTAAAGCCAATGAGTCAGGCTCAGCGGAGAGCACCCAGGCGATCGACGCGTCAAAGTCAGATAATGTTTCAAGGTTTCGGGGGTCTCGGTATGAAAAGAAACGGAAGGCTCCAACATTGCCGTCGTGGCTTGCACCGCCACCATAGGCGCCGCCTTGTTCGCGAATGCTTCGATGCAAGAATCCATTCCTGAGGTAGGCCGCTAATACCGAAAGTGTCGGCGCATCTGGGTGGCCGCTCGACACTGTCGGGTAAGCTTTTGCACAGAAGTTCACCTGCGTATTGGCCGCCCATATTTGATTGGTCCTAACCGCGCTTTCGGACAGTGACCACGGCTCAAGGTTTCCGGCAGCGGTCAGTCCATGTGCCGCGCTCCTCAACTGGTCTGTTGATGCCTCGCAGTTTTGAGAATCGCTCACTGTCAGCAGGTTTACCGACGGTGCGGTGAGAAGATGCTCTCGCAGCGCGGTCAGTTCCTCACTCAAAGATCTAAGGCTCGACGTATCCGCTAAGCTATCGTCTAAACGGCGGAGTCGAGCAATACCCTCAAGTCCGCTTTGTGTGTGGTACAGATTTGCTAACGGACTCATGCTTGCGCAGGCCGCAGTCATCGCCAGGCTGTGGCCCGCACCGGAAATGCTCTGATCTCTGCGGGCGCGTATCTGTTTAACCAACTCTCGAATACGATCGTCCTCATCAAACGATGCCGCAGTCAGTGTGTCCGTCATTAAGCGGGTTTGGTCTGATACTTTGTGCGCGAGCGCTTTAGAGGACGCGACCAAGAAGCCCGAGACGTCATTGACATCGGATCTGGATGCTCGAGTAGAGACACTCAGACTCAAACTACCCACACTTGCAGACTGCCGATCTTGGATCTCAAGGTACGTTGTGTCCCCTATACCGACCTCAGTGGCTAGGGCGCACAGAAGGGGAAGTCGCTCTTGCTGAGCTGGGGTCAAGGCTGGTAATTTTAGCGCAATCTGTTGATAGACTAAGCCGTTGGTGCCTGCTGTGCCGACAAAATGTCGAGTGTGATCATCAACATCGAGACGAGTCAATGCGGGCGTTACAACGTCTTTTGGAATATCAGCAAGACCCACCTTGGGCAGTATGCTGACGTCATCCACCTGATTTTGGCGATCTTCTAGGTCCTGCGCGAGTTTGCGGATGTTGTCGATAGCGGGCTGATCGAGATCTGCACGCATTGCCTCTAGGCGCGCTTTCTCGCGTTCCTTGCGGTGTTGATCAAGTTTGGAGTCAGGTGCGACAACAAGGGTCACTCGGTGCGGATTCTCAAGCACGAGTTCACGTAACCGAGTTTTAATAAAGTCGGGATTCGTGATCTTTTGGCGTAAACGCTCGACCGCGGGACTGAGGTCAAGCGCGGCGACAGCGTCACCGTTATGCGTCGCAGCCCCAAGAGCCCGCAGCATTAAATTGAGTCCGTAAGGCATTCCATCGCCTGTGATTTCACGCTGGTGCAATTCGATCTGATGTAATATCGCTTCGAGTCGCTCTGGGCTCACCCCCTCGTTTGAAACGGCTCGAATAACGTCAAGGACTTGGGTCTCAAATGCGCTGGCCTGGTCCTCATTACTGCCCTCGATACCACAACAAAGAACCATTTCCCGCATGGAGTCTTCGAGACCACACAGCGGCGAGGGTGCTGTCCCAAGATCATTAGTCTCTAGCCACTGCATGAGCGGTGAGGCGCTGTTTTCCATGAGCACGGAAGACAGGAGCTGCGCTTCCAACAGTGTGTCTAGATCCGAGCTTTCGCCCAACTTCCAGCCCATGATTAGGTGTGTTTTGTTATCCGTATCGGTGTCTTCGAGGGCGTAGTGATGTGCGGCACGCTTAGGTTCTGAAAAAGGCAACTCGAGACCGACTTCAATGTGTTCACTCGATTTTTCAAAACGTCCGAGAGCCTCGCGCTCAAAAACGTCATGGTGCTGTGAGACCGGCAGATTACCAAACGTCAGTAAAATGGCATTACTGGGGTGGTAGTGGCCTTTATAAAATGCCATCAGCTGGTCGTAGCTTAGATCGGGTATCGCCTCGGGATCACCGCCGCTGTTGTGGTGATAAGTACTTGTGGGGAATAACTCAAAACAGAGTCGATCCCACAACACAGACGAGATGGATGACATGGCTCCTTTCATTTCGTTGAAGACGACGCCTTTATAGACCAAAGGCGCGTCGGGATCTTCAGTTGCCAATTCAATACGATGCCCCTCTTGTGCAAAGTCGAGAGGGTCGAGTCGAGAGAAAAATACAGCGTCTAAGTAAACAGAAAGCAGGTTGTCAAAATCCTTTGGATTTTGTGTGGCAAAGGGATAAGCGGTCCAGTCTGAGCTGGTGAACGCATTCATAAACGTGTTGAGAGAGCGCCTTAACATCATAAAAAACGGGTCGCGGACCGGGTACTTCTCACTGCCACACAGCACTGTGTGTTCCAGAATGTGAGCGACACCCGTTGAGTCTTCCGGAACGGTCTTCAGCGCCACCATAAAAACGTTCTCGTCCGAATCGGTGGCCATGTGGAGATGACGCGCGCCTGTGGCCAAGTGCAGATACTCTTGCACTTCGATCCCGAGGGATTCAATGGTGACTTTGCGCGCCAGCTCGAAGGCTGGGTGAACTGATGGTGTGGCTACTGCATTCATGTTTTTTCCTATGGGTTCTTACCGGACCGTTCTACCGGTTTAATCCGGTAGAGATAAGGCCATCGTTTACCGCTTAACCAGATTCCCTCGTTACGGGGATCAAAAGCAATGCCGTTGAGTACGTCGGTACCGTGCTGGCGTTCCCCTGCGGGCAATAAGCGCGAAGCGTCAATGATACTGCTGATTTGCCCTGAGGTGGGATCGATTCGAACAATCTGATCGGTGAGCCATACATTTGCCCAGATTTCCCCATTGATCCATTCAAGCTCATTGAGCCGGGACACGGGCGTTTCGTTAAGCGTGACGTCGATTTTTTTGACCTGCTTGCTGTCCTTCCATACGGACAGCTGAGCCGTTCCGTTGGAGACATAGAGCTGTTCACCGTCGCTAGTGACGCCCCATCCCTCGCCGGATAATGGGATTGTCGAGATGATGGACAGATTTTGAGGGTCGATAACGAGCATCTTTTGCGATCGCCACGTCAGTAGATACAGCTGTCCGTCTAACTCGGCCAAGCCCTCTGCAAACCACTGATTAGGGAGATTTTTACGGCTGCGATTAGTCATTGAGGGCCAGTCCCATCGTGCGATAAACGACTCGCCGTAAAGACCCGAACTGACCCACAAGGCGTCATTCCAAATTAACAGGCCTTGCGTGAAATTTTCGCGATTAATGGCGCGTTTCTCTACGACCTCATAGTCAAAGATCTGAATCTCGTCTGCGATCAGTTCGCCCGACAGCCCAGGCGCCATAAGTAAAAGTGTCAGCACTATTTTTAAGCCCGGGTTAAGGCAGGGGGCGTTCATCAGTTCCCCTTAATCAACCGGCGTTTCAAAAATCGCGCCGGGGAGATTGCTTGCAGCAGGTAGCGGGGCAGCGGCGGCGCCCGTCGGAACATTTGAGACACTAGGACTTCCGCGAGAATGGGCGCTGAGGTGAGCCCGCGTGACCCCAGACCGGTCATAAGCCAAAGACCTGGATAGTTCGGTTGCTTCGCATCAATTATTCGCTTTCTGTCGTGCCTCAGTCCTGCGAAGGTCGCATTAAATTCGGTCTCGTTAGGCACCGAGCCGACGATGGGGAGGTAGTCGCTGGTGGCGCAGCGAATAGCCGCGGCACCACGAAGCGACTCGGCTGTGACGGATTCGGCGAGCGACGGAATATTTTGAATGAGCTGACTGACGTTGGTTTGGTGGTCTTCGTCACGTTCATCTGTCTTGACGTCGTTGAGACCGTAGGTGGCACCCACGCAATGTGATCCAAGTCGTGCTGGGGGCGTGTAACCCTCATGGCACACGGTGCAGTTGAGGTGCGCCAGCGCGCCCTGTGAATCAAGCATAGTTGTCTGCCCGCGAATTGGCTGGAGCGGGAGCCAACTCAGTCTCTTGTCTTGATTCGCAGCCCATGCCGTTGTGACGACAGTGGTGTCGCCAACCGCCAACGTTTTTCCTTCGGCATTACAGGCGATCCAGAGAAGAGACTCGTGCTGCTCAAGTGTCATAGGGCCCACACCCTCGATCACCCGGATATTGTCGTGATCCAGCAGTTCTCGGCAGACTCCTTGAGGGTTGAGCCATCCCGATTGTGGGAAGTGGATGCCGGGTCGTTCAAGCTTGATTCCAGCGATTCGGCTGGCTTCAGAGGCACTGATGAGTCGCAGTGGACTGTCAGGGTCTTCAAATGCGCCGCCTAGCCTTTCTTGGGTTTGTGGGTCGCTTAACTGGATGTACCCGTTGAGTTCACCGTCTACGCCCACCTCGAGCGCGTTGTTGGTGAATTTCTGATAGTGATGGTCCACCGAATAGGCGTAGGCACCGAGTGAAAAATCGGAGAGCTTGCTGTGCTTGTGCGAAGGTCGAGTGTAGATGACTCCTTGAGGTTGCACAGAGCCTCCAGAGGCGATCTGATGTTGCTCCAACAGAGTGACGCGACACCCCCTCTCAGCCATATTCCGTGCGACGTGACAGCCAGCCATACCTCCCCCAATAACGAGGCAGTGTTCGGGCGCAATCCAGTGTTGGGGTTGGTCCCACTGCGTTAATTCGGGGCTTGGAACTTCTGTGGTTATCGCCGATGTGTCGCTCAGGAAGTGTGCGTGAATACATTCGCGTTTTTTTCCGAAACCTGCGCGTTTAGTGACCGTGAAGCCGCCGTCTTCAAGCCGTTTTCGGACCTGTCCTGCAGCGGTAAATGTCGCGACCACCGCACCGGGTGTACTGAGTTGAGCAACGCAATCTAGGACCTGACTACTCCACATGGTCTCGTTCCTAACGGGAGTGAATCCGTCGAGAAACCAGATATCAACCCAGCGTTGATGGTGGCTTTTAAGATCAATGAGGGCTTCCTTGACATCCTCGAACCAAAAGTCGGCCGTGAACCCCTTGACTACATTTTTCCGTCGATGGCACCCCGGTAGTGGGCTAGGCCAACGCTCGAGGAGCGTGTTTAAATTTTTGCTCAGACGATTAAAGGGACTGTTGAGCGTCTTGAGTTGCGTCAGGGTCAGGGGGTACTTTTCGATTCCAATGTAGTGGCAGTGGGCGTCAGCCGGTCCAATGTCCTGCCATGCTTCCATGAGAAGCAACAGGTTCAGTGCGGTTCCGACGCCAAGCTCTGCGATCACAAGTGTTTGTCCTGATGCGAGAGACGCTATCCGTCGTCTTACGTCGGCGCCCTCTAGGAACACATACTCGCTCTCCGCTAACCCATCTGTTGGCGAGTAGTAGTCGTCATCGAATTGAGAGGACCGCGGTGTCCCGTCAACAAAATCGATCTTGGGGCGAGACATTAACTTCCAATCTTGGTTGCCTCGCTCGATCATACTGATAAGCTCTCACATCGATGCAAAGACGCCGTGATTCGCATACGTGGTGATGCTAGCGGTGATTTTAAGGTATTCGTCATTCGCACTGTTTTTTTGGGGAAATATTATGGCCTTGGGTAATTCTACGATGACAAACGACCAGTTGGGCCAACTGACTGCTCACTTGTTAAACAAGGCCTTTATTGAAACGACGAGAACCGTGTCTAAAAGTATTTATCGACGCCTCGTCGACGGCGAATTGGTTCACGTGACTCAACTCGAGTTCGAGGGCGACGAGACAGTGCAATTAGACGTCAAGCTTAATCATGCGGAATATCAGGGGGACCTTAATTACTCCAAGTTTCGCGATAGCATTATGGCATTGCTCCAAGAGCTCTTGACCGCGCTAAGCAGAGAAGGCGCCCTCAAAATATTCGAGGCCAGAGACAGCGATGGACGCCCTAATCACACGCGACTGATGGGCGCTTCGGGCCCGACTCAGCACGAGACCGAGATTAACGTCTTGATGGTGTCGATGACGCCGTCGGCCAGTGAGCCGCTCATTGTTATGGAACTGTTATACATGAATCCGAATCAGTTTACCGGTGCAGCTAATCGCGGGGAGTCGTGATCTAACAGCTCAACAGCGGGCGGTGGTATCACTTTCACGGTTTGTTTTTGTGTCGGCGCAATAACGCGAGACTCGCCACGACAGACTTCTTTGCCCTCTTGGTTTTTTACCGATAAGGACAGTGTGAGCCATGGCTTTTTCGGGTGTTTGCTCTCCACTGCCAGTGCAATCGTCAGTGTGTCTCCCAGAAAAATAGGGGAGCGGAACTCGAGATTTTGTCCAAGATACACGGTGCCAGGGCCTGGAAATTCCAGTCCAATGACGGCGCTGACGAACGCCCCAATGAGCATTCCATGGCCAATACATTCGCCGAATTGTGTTGTCGCTGCATACTCAGGGTCGAGGTGAAGTGGATTGTGGTCACCTGACACCACGGCGAAAAGTTCGACGTCCCGCGCTGTGACTAAACGACTAACTTCTATACCATCTCCTACCGCAAGTTCGTCAAATGTACTATTGGTTGCTTCCATGGGTGCCTCATTTGGGTTGCCGCTTGAAGCGTTTAAGGAACGACATCAGAAAAGACATCAGAAAACACATCAGAACGTTCATCAAAAAAACATCATAACGAATAAAACGGGGTTCACCGAATGCAAGCCGATATCAGTGCCGCTATTGCGGCTCGGTACCAAGATCTCAACATTGAGTGGGATGTCGATGTTACGGCATATCCGTCTATCGTCAGCCTGTTCGAAGAGGCCATGCACAATTTCGCCGACCTGCCCGTGTGCTCAAGCCTTGGACACGCGCTGACCTATCAAGAGCTCGATCGACTGTCAGCTAACTTTGCCAGCTGGCTGCAACGCGACTCCGGGCTTGCGAAGGGCGATCGTGTGGCGATTCAGATGCCGAACTTAATGCAGTATCTAGTGGCTTGTATGGGTACGTTGCGGGCTGGCATGGTTGTGGTCAACACTAACCCGCTTTATACGGAGCGCGAACTGGAGCATCAGCTTAATGACTCGGGCGCTCGCGTGCTGGTTGTTCAGGCTAACGTGGCTGAAGTTGCATCAAAGGTGGTCGCGAAAACGAAGGTTGAGCAGGTTGTTTTGACAGAGATCGCGGACCTGCACCCCGCCCCTAAACGCTGGCTCGTCAACGGCGTGGTCAAGTACGTTAAAAAAATGGTGCCGAAGGTCCATTTTTCCAATGTCATAAAGTTCAATGAGGCGTTGCGGCGTGGCGCAACCCAGGCCTTTACGCCAGTTGACGTATCGCTTGATGACCTCGCGATGCTTCAGTATACGGGCGGTACAACAGGTTTGGCGAAAGGTGCGATGCTGAGCCACGGTAATATCGTTGCCAATGTGATGCAGCTCGATGGGTTTTTCGAGACGTTTGGTATCGAGGCGCAAGGCAGTGTTTTCATGCAGCCGCTCCCCGTTTACCACATCTACGCGTTCACTATTTCCATGTATTCATTGAAAAAGGGCGCGCATACGCTGTTTATTCCCAATCCGCGAGACTTAGGGTCGGTAGTGGATGCGTTTGAGCAATACAAGCCGACCGTATTCTGCGGGCTAAACACGCTATTTGTGGCGCTGTGTAATGACCCGCGGTTTCAGAACTTAACGTTTGAAAATTTGGCGCTTACGATGTCGGGTGGTATGGCCTTGACGCAGGATGCGGCAGAACGGTGGGCTGAAGTCACTGACTGTAAAGTCTATGAAGGTTACGGGTTAACCGAGACCTCGCCAACAGCGACCAGTAATCCCGGCAATGGGCGGCAGTTGGGTACTATTGGTATTCCAGTGCCGCAAACAGAAGTGAAAACCGTGAACGAACACGGCGAGGCGCTCGGGTTTGGTGAGGCAGGCGAGCTTTGCATCAAGGGGCCACAGGTGATGCAAGGCTATTGGCAGCGACCTGAGGCGACCGCCGAAGTGCTTGACGAAAGTGGGTGGTTTTCGACCGGAGACGTCGCTGTGATCCAGCCCGACGGCTACCTCAAAATCGTAGACCGCATTAAGGACATGATCATTGTCTCGGGTTTTAATGTGTACCCCAACGAACTTGAGGACGTGTGTGCGAAACACCCTGGCGTGCTCGAGTGTGCGGCCGTCGGTGTGCCTTCAGAAACGACGGGAGAGGGTATTCGAATGTATGTTGTCAAGTCGGATGCAGCACTGACTGAAGACGACGTCATCGCCTATATGCGGGAGCAGGTGACAGGCTACAAGGTGCCTAAGTC
>JAQXEB010000225.1 GCA_029251065.1 Luminiphilus sp. | reverse complement strand
TCGACGTGGTTTGCCATAACGACAGTAATGCCGGTGTTCTCTTTATTTTCCTCGGGCACTTCTGAAACCGCGTAGATTCGAATTGAAGGCACCGACGAGTTGGCTCGGAAACCCACGACCTGCTCAGTCAGTGGGAGCTGAGAATTACGCCAAAAGGCGGTCACATTCATTCCGCGACTCGCCAGTCGCGCTATATAGCCCATAATAAGTTGTCGCTGACGACAGCGTCTAATTTTAAGCACCGAGAGGCCACGCGCACGGGCTTTGGCGAATGCAAGCTCGAGCGGGAGATGCGAGCAGGCGAGTACGCTGGCGTCGTGTGCGTCGAGTACCGTGACGTCGGTGTCCTGGTAAAGACTCTCGGGCGGCGCGTAAGGGTGCTCCAGTGAATACTGCCGAAGTGCGGCGCTCAGTGTTTTTAATCCTTCTAAACCATAGCTTTCCATCCAACACAGCATATCCGCGGCGTCGGCGGCCTGACCGTCCGAGAACCCCATACCCATAAAGGCTTTACAGGAGAGCGACTGCAGTTCGTTAAATGACACTTTCATGGTGCCGCGCTTTCCCCCTGCCTGTCCTCGGGTGACAGGGCAAAGCTCCAGTCATCAAACGCGCTCAAGTCTGCCGGCTCGGCATTGAGCTCTGACAAGAGCGGCGCACCTTGAAAAAATGTCACGCGAACCCACCGGTCACCGCGAGGGTCGAAGCGGTTAGCACCCAGAAACGACAGCTTCGCCCGTAAAAGGTGCATGGGCTTCATGTCGCGATGCCACAAGTTAGCTCGAATTTCACCATAAGCTGAGCTGGCCATAGTTTGAATGCGCCGAATAATATCGACCTGCCGCGGGTGCGCCATGAGAAAGTCGATAGTCAGCGATTTAGGTGCATCAGACAGATGCTCATCGATGGCCGCATGAATCTGTTTGACTCTTGGTCCGATGGCGAGTGCGAGTTCTTTTTCCTCGCCCGCATCAACGCCGCGAATACCTAACCGTGGTTCTTCTTTTTCAATCGAGCGATACCAAAACCAATAGCGTCCGTCCTCGGTATCGAACGCTTCATTAATGGCCCAATCGAAGTGTGTTTCGATCAGTTGCTTGAGCTGTACGAGGGGCATATCGGGTGTTAGCTCGAGCGTCTCTTCTGTCGTCATCGAGTCTTCGAGAACGTCGACGTACTCTGGGTAAAGTTCGATCAGCAAGGCATTGACCAGTTCTTGTGTTTCAAGTGACAAGGCGGCCTCCGCCCAATCGGTTAACTGTATCCAGAGGTCGTCCTCTATAGGCACCTGCTGAAGCCACACCCGAACCAATCCGAGTTGTTCAATGACTTCATCGTTTCGAGTGGCTTGCTCGGGATTCTCAATCGCAACCTCTTTTAAGCTCTGCAGTGCGCGGTCCATCAACGAGAGCAGCTGTTGTTGACTCACCTCATCTGGTACTTGCTGTTTGGCGAGCAATAACGCGGTTTCGCGCATGTGAATCCACTGGTTGATGAGCAGAGGGTGATTAATCAAAAAGGGCGCCATACCCAGTCCCGTCGAGTTTCCAATGCCGACGTATCGGCGCAGTTCCTCTGAAAGGCCGGTTGCGTCGCTACTGCGGGACCGAGCGATGTGTTCGACTTGATCGATTGAAAATTGGCGCAGCACGTACACGGCTGACATTTGCGCGGAAAACGGGTGTCTGAAATCAGGGTTTTCTTTAAGTCGGCCGTAGTCGGCAATGCCGAATTTGCCGTTACCGTAGACGGCGGTCGTGCGATAGAGGTAGCCAGCGGTTTTCAATAAGTCGACAGGTGGCTGTTGGCCGTTGCTCAAGCGGTCAATGAAGGTGGAGAAATTACGCACACTGCGATTTGCTCGAGAAATGACCAGTAATCGCGGATGTTGCCGTCCTGCTTCCTGCAAAGGGACATTTTCCGCAAGCGCGGTCATCAGAGACGCTTCGACGTCGCCCTCGACGAGACCAAAAGTCAGGTCCCAAGCTTCTGCTATGACTCTGTCAGAGCGCTGTGAGTCGTCAAGCGCTCTTGAGAATATAACGACGTGGTAGCGCGCATAGGGCGTTTGAACGCGATAGATGACTTCCCCGTAACCCTGCTCGTCAAGCTCAAACCGTGTTTGAAAGATTTGCCATCGTTGACGTGCCATTTTTCGGATCAGTGATCGAGAAAAACTCAGGCGACTACTCGTCAATGAACCCAATCGATTTAAGTCCATTACCGTCGCGGGGGGGCGGAGAACCGTGGGTAAGGGTTGTCCTGAATCAAAGGTCATGGGACGTCATGGCTTGCGCTCTGAAGCGCGGTGGATGTGCCGGCTCGGGTTAATAAATCCAACCAGTTGCCGCCCATGATTTTGCCCATCTCATCGTCGGAGAAGCCGCGTTGACTCAGTGCCGAAGCAATGCCCGGAAAATCGCGACTGTCACCGAACCAACTCAACTGCTCGGGCCAACCGGCATTACCTGCCGATCCCTCGCCGTAGTCCATGGTCTTTGACCAACGCCCGTTGCGCATCCACTCAAGGACGCTTTGCGGCTGGTTCTGACAAAGGTCGGATCCCAGACCGATCTTATCGACACCCATGCGCTCAGCGGTCCAAACCACCATGTCACAGAAGTCGTCGAGCGTGCATTGAGGTCCATTTTTTAAATGGAAGGGGTACAGCGAAAATCCAAGAAGGCCCGCATTTGCGGCGACGGCATCGATGACTTTGTTTGACTTGTTTCTCAGCGCAGGGTGAAAGTGACTCGGGTTGGCGTGAGACACAATGACGGGCTGGTGTGAATAGTCGATGGCCTCGAGAGTGGAGCGTTCAGCGCTGTGAGACATATCGATCACCATGCCAACGCGATTCATCTCTCT
>JAQXEB010000224.1 GCA_029251065.1 Luminiphilus sp. | reverse complement strand
GGACTGCCATAGAGTTCGCTCAGTCCGTAGCTGACTTGTAATCCGAGAAACCCTATGGGCCCCACAGTGCCTGCAAAAACGGCAATCACAGAGACAATGTCAGCAACGTCACCTAAACGTCCACGAACCCCCGACTCGCCAACGAGTGGGTACAGCAGTGTGCGAGGCGCGAGTGGGAGCCCTCGGTCGTAATGCAGGTGCATCAACAGCACGGCGGTAAGACTTCCCAAAATTGACCACGCAAGAAAACCCCAGTGCAGAAACGCTTGCGCCAGAGCCACGCCTGTCATCGTTTGAGTCGTTGTGTGTCCGTCGAACACCGGTGGCGGTGATACGAAGTGCGCGATCGGTTCCGCGGCGGCCCAGAACACGCCACCACCGGCCAATAGCGTACACAAAATCATTGAGCCCCATTGGAAATTGGAAAACTCCGGCGTGTCGAGTGCGCCCAACACACGCCTTGCGCCACTGCGGGTCGCTATCCAGAGTGCGATCAGGAAGTTAATCAGCATGAGTACTTGCCAGAACAGGCCAAAATACTGCGCGCTCCAGGCAAAACTCCGATCAATAAACGCGCCAAAGAGCTCCGCGTCGATAAAAAACACGCTCAAAAACAGAAGAATCAGTACAGCAGCACCGTTGATAACGGCCCAAGAGTGGGTCGATTGAGTCTGATGTGAGGATAAATCAGTGATGGTTAAGCCCTCGTTTTATAGTGTATCAACGAGGCCTATCACCTCGTTTTATTGTCTTAAGGTGACACTCAGTCCGCTGGCCCCGCCCCTGAGCGAGAGCTAATGTTTGAGGCAACGAGTGTCAGTTTTGCAAATGCTTTGAGCTGATCCCACAAGGTATCATCGACTGTTATTCCCACGGTCTCGGCCTGTGATCGAATGTTGAGTAAGTCGAGTTCATCGTGACGGGCCAACAAGTCGTACTCGTAATCAGATCGCATGGTCGGCAATAGGTCGACGTGGTTCGCCATAACGACAGTAATGCCCGTGTTTTCTTTATTTTCCTCGGGCACTTCTGACACGGCATAAATTCGGATCGAAGGCACCGAAGAATTGGCTCTAAAGCCCACAACCTGCTCGGTCAGTGGCAGCTGAGAATTTCGCCAAAAGGCGGTTACATTCATTCCGCGACTCGCCAGTCGAGCGAGATACCCCATAATGAGCTGGCGCTGACGACAGCGTTTGATTTTGAGGACCGAGAGGCCTCGTGCTCGGGCTTTGGCGAAGGCAAGTTCCAACGGTAAATGAGAGCAGGCGAGCACGCTGGCGTCGTTTGCGTCGAGTACCGTGACGTCGCTGTCCTGATAAAGACTCTCGGGCGGCGCGTAAGGGTGCTGCAGTGAATATTGCAGTAATGCGGCGCTCAGTGTTTTTAAACCGTCTAAGCCGTAGCTCTCCATCCAGCACAGCATATCCGCCGCATCGGTGGCCTGACCGTCCGAGAACCCCATGCCCATAAAGGCTTTACCGGAGAGCGACTGCAGTTCGTTAAATGAGACTTTCACGGTGTAGCGCTCTTTTTTGTCGCGTTCTCGGGCGACAAAGCAAAGCTCCAGTCGTCGAACGCGTTCAGGTCTGCCGGCTCGGCATTAAGTTCTGACAAGAGTGGCGCCCCTTGAAAGAATGTGACGCGAACCCACCGATCACCGCGAGGGTCGAAGCGGTTAGCCCCAAGAAACGACAGTTTTGCGCGTAAAAGGTGCATGGGCTTCATGTCGCGATGCCACAAGTTGGCTCGAATTTCACCATAGGCTGAGCTGGCCATGGTTTGAATCCGCCGAATAATATCGACCTGCCGAGGGTGCGCCATGAGAAAGTCGATAGTGAGCGATTTAGGCGCATCAGAAAGATGCGCATTGATCGCCGCATGAATCTGCTTGACTCTCGGTCCGATGGCGAGTGCAAGTTCTTTTTCCTCGCCGTCGTCAACGCCGCGAATGCCTAATCGTGGTTCCTCTTTTTCAATCGAGCGATACCAAAACCAGTAGCGTCCATCCTCGGTATCAAACGCTTCGTTAATGGCCCAGTCGAAGTGCGTCTCGATCAGTTGTTTGAGCTGTACGAGGGGCATATCGGGTGTGAGCTCGAGCGTCCCTTCGGTTGTCATCGAGTCTTCGAGAACGTCGACGTGCTCTGGGTAAAGCTCGATCAGTAAAGCATTGATCAGTTCTTGCGTTTCAAGTGACAGAGCAGCCTCCGCCCAATCGGTTAACTGTATCCAGAGATCATCCTCGATGGGCACCTGCTGGAGCCACACACGAACCAGTCCGAGTTGTTCAATGACTTCATCGTTTCGAGTAGCTTGCTCGGAATTCTCAATCGCGACTTCTTTCAAGCTCTGCAGTGCGCGGTCCATCAGCGAGAGCAGCTGTTGTTGACTCACCTCATCTGGCACTTGCTGTTTGGCGAGCAACAGCGCGGTTTCACGCATGTGAATCCACTGGTTGATGAGGAGGGGGTGATTGATCAGAAAGGGCGCCATGCCCAGCCCGGTTGAGTTTCCAATACCGACGTACCGCCGCAGTGCCTCCGAAAGGCCGGTTGCGTTGCTACTGCGGCAGCGAGCGATGTGTTCGACTTGATCGATTGAAAACTGGCGCAGGACGTACACGGCTGACATTTGAGCGGAAAACGGGTGCCTGAAATCAGGATTTTCTTTAAGTCGGCCATAATCGGCAATGCCGAATTTACCATTACCGTAGACGGCGGTCGTGCGGTAGAGGTAGCCGGCCGTTTTCAGTAACTCGGCGGGTGGTTGTTGCCCGTTGCTCAAGCTGTCGATGAAGGCGGAAAAATTGCGCACACTGCGATTTGCCCGAGAAATAACCAGTAATCGAGGATGTTGCCGTCCTGCTTCTTGCAGGGGAACATTTTCCGCAAGCGCGGTCATCAGAGACGCTTCGACGTCACCCTCGACGAGACCAAAGGTGAGGTCCCAGGCCTCTGCGATTACTCTGTCAGAGCGCTGTGCGTCCTCAAGTGCTCTTGAGAATATAACCACGTGGTAGCGCGCATAAGGCGTTTGAACACGATAGATGACTTCCCCGTAACCCTGCTCGTCAAGTTCAAAGCGTGTTTGGAAGATTTGCCATCGTTGACGCGCCATTTTTCGGATCAGTGATCGAGAGAAACTCAGGCGACTACTCGTCAATGAACCCAATCGATGTAAATCCATTACCGTCGCGGGGGGGCGGAGAACCGTGGGTAAGGGTTGTCCTGAATCAAAGGTCATGGGACGTCATGGCTCGCGCTCTGAAGCGCGGTCGATGTTCCGGCTCGGGTTAATAAGTCCAACCAGTTACCCCCCATGATTTTCCCCATCTCGTCGTCGGAGAATCCTCGTTTGCTCAGTGCTGCAGCGATGCCCGGAAAATCACGACTGTCACCGAACCAGCTCAACTGCTCGGGCCATCCGGCATTACCTGCCGATCCCTCGCCGTAGTCCATGGTCTTTGACCAACGGCCGTTTCGCATCCACTCAAGGACACTTTGAGGCTGGTTCTGACAGAGATCGGATCCCAGTCCGATCTTATCGACACCCATGCGCTCAGCGGTCCAAACCACCATGTCACAGAAGTCGTCGAGCGTGCACTGGGGCCCGTTTTTTAAATGGAAGGGGTACAGCGAAAATCCAAGAAGGCCCGCATTTGCAGCCACGGCATCGATCACTTTGTTTGACTTGTTTCTCAGCGCAGGGTGGAAATGACTCGGGTTGGCGTGAGACACAATGACGGGCTGGTGTGAATAGTCGATGGCCTCGAGAGTGGAGCGTTCAGCGCTGTGAGACATATCGATCACCATGCCAACGCGATTCATCTCTCT
>JAQXEB010000223.1 GCA_029251065.1 Luminiphilus sp. | reverse complement strand
GCCTCACACCCCATATTCATGGGGCCCGCCGTCTATCCGGCTATGGATGTGATCGGCATTGAGGGTGCGGAAAACTGGAACGCGGGAGCGCTCATGCGCTATCGAAGTCGGCGCGATTTCCTGGAAATCGTCACCAACCCCGCCTTCAGAGGCAAACATCACTTCAAGGCGGCTGCACTCGAAAAGACGATCGCCTACCCCATCGAGCCCGACTTGCAACTGGGTGACCCTAGACTGCTCCTTGGACTTTTGCTACTCGCACTCACGGCTCTAACGGATCTCGTTCGTCTTTCTCGACAATAGAGGCGGCAGACTCCGCTGGGCATCAAAGACGTTTAAAACTAAGTTAAGCAAAAGGCAGCGGATGGTGACCGCCTGGTCATGACATCGTGGGCGGGCACGAATGATGGACCGCATCGACAACAACAGACCGTCAATCACCGCGGTGCGACGCTCTTAGCGACACCCGTGCCAACGGCCAGAGCATCGTCACTACCTATTGCTCTTGAGTCACAGGCGTTACCGAGAAGCGAACATCCTCTTGGTTCCACCACCAAAACTCCGGGAGTGGCTTCTGCTCGGGCCATTGCTGATTCATTGTGTTGGCGTCATACAGCCGTCCATTAATCATCACCCTGCTAATGCTCGTAGTATTTCGAATATCGCTCAACGGATTAGCATCAAGAATAACCAGGTCAGCAAGCTTTCCAACCTCGATTGAGCCAAGGTCCTGATCGATACCGATAATTTTCGCACCATCAATCGTCGCCGCCCTCAACACCTCAACAGGCCGCATGCCGCCCATCTCAAAGGCCCACATTTCCCAGTGATACGCCAGACCCTGCAGTTCTCCGTGACCACCGACACCAACCAAACCACCAGCTCGCTGGATTTTCGCGACCTGCGCCGCCCCCTGTTTAAAATCGAATTCATTATCACGGAGCCACGTGGACCGTCGCTGTGTCAGCTCATCCAGCCGATTGTGAGGGTAGAACCGCTGTAATTTCACATCGTCGTGCACCTCGGTGCGCGTGAAGAAATAGTCGACCAAGGTCGGCGCGTTGTATTGCACCACCAACGTCGGTGTATAAGCCGTTTTCGTCCGAGCGAACAGCTCTACCACATCAGTGAAAAAGGGTGCATCTGGGAGCGTGTGTTCGTTACCGTGCATGCCATCGATCGCATGTGTAATATTCAGCGCCTGATCGCCCGCGCCCTCTGTCGTCGGCATCAGACCAAGCTCTTTACTGGCCTTTACCACCCACTGCCGTTGCTCCCTGTTACCCACTACGTAGCTCTTAATGTTTCGCGTTTTGTAGTGATCTCTGTAGCGCCGAAGATACGAGTGGGTCTCCTCATAGGACTGAAAGTCAGTATCGCCAAACACGCCACGCGCCGTCATAAAAGCACGCTGCCCAATCGATTGCCCTGTTTCGACAAAATCACGGTACGCCAAGTAATCGTTCGACGCCGTTTGAACATCGAGGCCCGCGGTTACTCCGTAGGCCGCATTAGCAACTAGTGACCAATTGTGAGGCTCCAATACGTCGCTGGTTCGGAACTCCCAGTGCGCGTGAGTATCAATAAAGCCTGGCGTGACGTACCGACCTTGTATATTGATGCGTGTCACATCATCAGGCACCGCAAGCGAACCGTGTGTAGCGATCGCTTGGATACGGTTATCAACAATCAAGATATCTTGGTCGCGCTCCACCGTATTCATGGCGAGGGTCGTCTCGCCCGTCATACTAATAACATTGGCGTGCTCTATGAGCAGCGTACCTTCGGCCTTATCCCTCGGTCGCTGGACGTTCATTTTGACCGCCACGACTGCAGCATGCGCGTCCTCAGGAACGAACGTAACGTCATTACCCCCTTCGTCGTCATTCACGTCAGCGTCATCAGAAAGCGGATAGTCAATCGACGCCAACGGTCTTGAGTAAAACGTATTACCAATGGCCCACCATACGCCCTGACCATCTGGCGTCCAACCAAGATAATCAGCGCCAATATGAGTCAATCGCTTCACCGGTAGCCCTCCGCTCCTTAGAGTAATTTCTGGCGCTTTCGCACCTGCGGGCGTCCGCGGGATCACCCAAACCTGCTTGTTCGCAAAGGCAAGGACGTGTGTCCCCTCGGGATGCATATAAATGGCTTCTGCTCGAGGCGGTGTTTTCCCCCTCCGATTACCCCGAGGTGCGTTAACAATAAGCTCGTCACGCCGATCCCTCCCGTTCAACTGAAGCGAAAACAACCCTTCCTCATCCGTCAGATACACTCGATCACGCTCTGGACCAAAGTGCGGATAGCGCGCGGTTTCTGTCGTCATCAGGACAGTCGAGGGGCCACCTTTTGCCGGCAGTCTGACGAGCTCAAGGGGAATACGTAAGCCCCCAAACTCACTGAATGTTTGATTGCGCAGATACTCATTACCTCTCA
>JAQXEB010000222.1 GCA_029251065.1 Luminiphilus sp. | reverse complement strand
CCATTTGATTGCCATTCATCCCCACCAACTGATCGGTGCTCAAGTTAGTCAGGGTGATCGAACCGGCAACCACGATCCAGCTCAGGCCCTTACCGGCGAGAAACACCTCTTCCCGTGTTGTTGCAGTGCCCCCTTGAGCGATCCGATCCGCACTGACACGGCGATACGTCAAATAACCAATCAGTATTGTGATGGCCGCAAATACGACAAGTTGGAGTGTTTCTACGGGCATATCATGGCTACCGTTCGCTGAGTGCTGTGCGAGGTTAACATTGCGCAGTAAAACCGCCTATTGAAGGCGACGCAGTCTGTATTTATGCTCGTGCCACCTATTGCGGGAATAACCTGTGACTCCTAACGACTTGATCACCGTTGCATTGACATGCGCCTTATTCATGGGTGCTGTGGCCTGGTTTTCTTATCAAAAAGCACGCGCAACAACGTCTGACAGTGAAGGCTATTTCCTTGCAGGTCGCGGACTCAGCGCTCCGTTCATCGCGGGCTCGCTACTGCTGACCAATCTGTCGGCAGAACAACTCATTGGACTTAACGGCTCCGCCTACGGGTTTAACATGAGTGCCATGGGGTGGGAAGTCACCGCCGCCGTTGCAACAATTGCTATGGCATTTTTCTTTTTGCCTCGCTATTTGGCAGGTGGCTTTACAACACTGCCGCAATTCCTGGCCGACCGCTATGACGATGACGTGAGACGACTCAGCGTCATTCTTTTTTTACTGGGGTACGGCCTCGTCACCATTCCGAGTGTTCTTTACGCCGGCTCTGTTGCCGTCCTCAAGCTGTTTGATATCCCAGAATTTTTAGGGCTCAGTTACGGCAGCTCTCTGGTGCTGACCGTCATTGTCATCGGTTCCGTGGGTGCGCTTTACGCCGTCTTAGGGGGCCTTAAAGCTGTTGCAGTCTCGGACACCCTCAACGGGCTTGGACTGCTCATCGTGGGTATTGCAGTGCCACTTCTAGGTTTGCACCTACTCGGAGGAGATATTGCGTCGGGTGTTCACATCGTCACGAGTACAGATGTCGACAAACTCAATGCCATCGGCGATCACGACGATCCGACCCCGTTCGGGACGCTCTTCACAGGAATGGTGTTTGCTAACCTATTTTACTGGTGCTCAAACCAGTACGTTATTCAGCGAACCCTAGCAGCTAAAAGCTTTGCGGAAGGTCAAAAAGGCGTCTTACTGTCCGGCTATTTTAAGGTGCTGGTGCCCTTTTTAATGATGGTCCCCGGGGTTATTGCCTATCACCTTTATGGCTCTGGGCTGGACTCAATTGATCTCGCCTACCCCCAACTGGTCAAGGATACGCTCCCCACATGGGCGCTGGGTTTCTTCCTGGCGGTGCTACTCGGTGCGGTTTTTAGTTCATTTAACTCACTGATTAACAGCTCAGCGACCATGCTCACACTCGACGTTATCCAGCCTCTGGCTCGCCAGCCTATTGAAGACGCCCGGCTGGTCTCTATTGCGAAAATATCAAGTATCGGAATCGCCACTGTATCGCTTGGAATTGCCCCGCTTTTGCAGTTTGCACCCGAGGGACTCTGGCAAATCATTCGAATTTTTTCGGGGTTTTACAACATTCCTATTATTGCTGTTGTACTGGTGGGCATGCTCACCACTCGCGTTCCCGCACTGGCGGTAAAGGTAGCCATCGGGTTTCACCTGATCGCCTATGCGCTGCTTCAATTTGTATTTAAAGACGTAGTCAATATTCACTTCCTCCACCTCTACGCCATTTTATTCGTGTCAGAAGTGGCTATTTTGTTGCTGATCGGACACTTGAGGCCCGCGCAAGTACGCTCTACAACACGCTCTGCGCCCGTTGATATGACGCCCTGGGTATTCGCGAAGGCCTGCTCCTTTTCGCTGTTCTCCTGTGTTGTATTGCTCTACATGATATTTTCCCCACTTGGCCTAGCCGGTGGCAGCGGCGGTCTATTTACAACGCTCACTGCACTTCTGGTCGTCATTAATATTCTTGTCTGGGTCCGCGCACTAGCCGCAGAGAGACTGCGTCTACAACGACAGGGCGTTCAATAATCATGCGTACCGACCTCGATAACATCGTGACCCAGCTACGCACGAGCATGAATTCCGATGCACCTAAGCTTGGCTATGCAGTCATTGGAACGGGAATGATGGGGAGAGAGCACATACGCGCTGTTCACCAGCTGAATCAAGCGCGGATCGTTGGTGTGTTTGATACGAATACTCAAAGCGTGGAAAAAGCGCTTCAAGAATTTGCCGGCACTGAGCACGACCCCCCCAAAGCGTACAAAACGATCGCCGAAATCAATCAATACGCCGAAGTGGACGCTGTACTGATATGCACCCCTAACTTCACGCATCGTGAGATTTTTGATGCGGTCAAAATTTCGGGAAAAGCCGTCCTTTTGGAAAAACCAATGGCGACAACACTTGAGGATGCCTTCTATTTAGCAAAAGCGTCCTTAAGCTACCCAGCACCCATTCAACTGGGCATGCAATACCGTTATAAATCGCAATACCAATTGGCGCTGAACAGCCTGACCAAGGGCGAGTTAGGTGACGTGAAAATGGTAAGCCTGAGTGAGTACCGTCCCGCGTTTTTACCCAAAATCAATGAATGGAATAAATTTTCCCGATACTCAGGCGGTACGCTCGTGGAAAAATGCTGTCACTACTTTGATTTAATGAATCGAATCGCGAACTCTCAGCCAATTCGTGTTTACGCCTCCGGTGGCAAAGCGGTCAATTTTAAAGACTTCACCTTTGACGGTCAGGCTGCGGATATTGACGATCACGCGCTCGTCATTGTGGATTATGAGAACGGCGTAAAAGGACAATTTACGTTGAACATGTTCAGCGAAGAGCTCTACGAGACTTTAGTGGTCAGTGGTAACAAAGGCACCCTGCGCGCGGAAGAAGAGGCGAGCTTCAAGTCCCGACGTGGCTCAAAGTCCAAAATAAAGGTCGAGGTCAACGGTCACGACGCCTACGACGGAATAGACTGCACGTTTCCCCAAGATATTGAGCTGGGCGGTCACTACGGTTCAACCCTGTTTGAACACGATCGATTCAGTGCCCGTGTCAACGGCGCAACGGGAGATGGTGCATCTTGCACGGAGGGCCTGTGGGCAATTATCACCGCCTGGATGGCTCAAGAATCAATCAAAACAGGTGCGGTGGTTGATGTGCGATCTACACTTGAACACCTGGGGATTAATCCCTACTCGCAGGATCTACTGCCCAACACCACGTATTAGCGATACTAGAAGGAACCATGACGACATCCTCTTTTACAGTAACGACTCCCGCGGAACTGCCCATCAGCGTCGGGACACCGCTTGACGGTCCATCCAAAACGGTCATCAGTGACCTCATCAACGCCCACGGTTTTGTGGTCTTTCGAGACTACGGCATCTACACGGCGCAAGACTTCCACGGTTTTATTGAAGCCTTTAACCTCCCTAATTTTACCTACACAGAATCGTTTTCGAACGCTGTCCGACACAACCGAACCAGTCGAGTCTTCACGGCTAACGAGGCGCCTCCTGAGGTGGAAATTTTTCTGCATCATGAAATGGCCCAGACACTGACCTTTCCCGGACAACTGTTTTTCTTCTGTGAAAAGCCTGCGGAAAAAGGCGGCGCCACACCGATTTGTCGATCAGACCTGGCATTACTTGCTCTAACGGCCAAACGTCCCGAGTTTGTTG
>JAQXEB010000221.1 GCA_029251065.1 Luminiphilus sp. | reverse complement strand
ACTGGAGAAGACAATAGCTGAGGTGTAGGCTGTTTTTGTACTAAGTAAACAAGGACGTTGACGATGCTCATTCTTACGCGGCGAATTAACGAGTCACTGATCATTGGTGACAACGTGACGGTGACTATTTTAGGGGTCAAAGGGAACCAAGTCCGTGTTGGTGTCGATGCCCCAAGGGATGTCGCAGTGCACAGACAAGAGCTTGCTCAAAAGCATGAATCAGCAGTCGATGATGGATCTTCAGAATCTTCTGATGACACAGAGTAAAACGCCTTTTTTTGGCGGAAGTCTTTGTGGTAGGCTTCGCCCCTCCGGAGAAGTGGCCGAGTGGCTGAAGGCGCTCCCCTGCTAAGGGAGTATACGTTAATCGCGTATCGAGGGTTCGAATCCCTCCTTCTCCGCCACTATCCGACACCTGCTTATCACAACAAAAAACGTCATCAAGCAAAGTTATTGTTGCTTAACTATAATAAAACGCATAAAAAAGAGATGATTGTTAATTGCGATCGATCATTCGTCGGTTTTGGTTTCAGTAGTAGCGACTTCTTAAGCGTTTTTCCTCCCGAAGCCTTTCAGCGTTAAGGTGATGCCAGGTGGCTCCCGACGCGCAGCTTATCCGCGCTAATACTGTCAATACACCGACGCTCGACGCCCATGTGCGCTCAATTCGGAATTATAGGAAAAGGTGTAATGAAATACGTTATTCGCGTCCTGCTTTGGCTCGTTGTCATCCTGGTGATTACTGCCACTGCGATTTATGTCTATTTTTCACCTGAGCGCCACTCAGATCCGGTGGCGTATGAAGCCACGCAAATAACGCTCGATACGGGAGAAATTGTTGGTTATCAAAACTCGTTTGGCGTGTCAGTGTGGCAAGGAATCCCTTATGCCCAGCCTCCGATTGGCGAGCTTCGCTGGAAGGCACCAAGGCAAGCGGAGCACTGGCAAGGTACTAAAGAGGCCCTTGCAATTGGTCCCGACTGCGCGAGCCAGACCGGTCAGACTGCAATAGACAACAATCACTTCACTGGTGTCGAGGACTGCCTGTACCTCAACGTCTTTGCGCCTAAGGGTGCAAAAAATCTACCCGTTATGTATTGGATTCACGGTGGTGCAAATAACAGTGGTAGCAGCGGGAATCCGATCTACGACGGTTCTCAATTAGCAGAGAAGTTCGATGTTGTGGTTGTGAGTATCAATTATCGATTAACCCTGTTCGGCTGGCTGTCACATCCGGCGCTGCGTGCCACTGCAGAGATTCCGGACGACGCGTCGAGCAATTTTGGCACCCTCGATCAAATACTAGGTCTGCAGTGGGTTCAGCGAAATATTACAAAATTTGGTGGCGATTCCACGAAGGTCACTATTTTTGGCGAGTCCGCGGGCGGCTGGAACGTTATGGCGTTGATGGCCTCGCCGCTGGCAAAGGGTCTATTCCATGGCGCCATTGTACAGAGCGGCGGGCTCGATCTTGAGCCCATTGAGGTGGCCGAAAACCATCGAGACGAAGGGGGGCACCAGCACAGCTCCCGAGAGTTTATTAGCCAGTTGCTTATGGAAGATGGGATGGCCGCGGATGCAGGCAGCGCCAAGATTCTTCAAGATGGGATGACGGAAACGGCTTTAGCCGGTTATTTACGCGGTAAAACCACAGAGGAGGTGCTCCAAGCTTTTCGCAGTGAAACTGGGGGGAAAGTCTATGGAAACCTTGATTTAATTGGCGACGGTGTGACCCTGCCTAAAGCGATAGCATCGGAGGAGCTGTTCTCGAATGCCGATGATTACAACGTGGTTCCAGTGATGATGGGCACCAATCGTGACGAGATGAAGTTATTTTTAAGTTTCAGCCCGGATCATGTCGACAAATTTTTGGGCATACCTATTGGCATTAAAGACACTGAGCGCTACGAAGCCTTCAGCAAACACAGCAGTGACTTGTGGAAGGTCAGAGCCGTAGATCGCCTAGCCACCGTCATGCGCGAGGCTCAAGGTGAGTCGGTGTTTGCTTATCGATTTGATGCGGATGATTTGCGCGATTTTGGCTTTTTAGATCTAAAGGAGCTCATCGGTGCGGCGCATGCTTTTGAGGTGCCTTACGTTTTCGGTAACTTTACGTCGTCTATGAGCAAGGTTATTCACCCCAAATCGAGCCGCGAGGCCAGAGACGCTTTGTCGCGCAGCATGATGTCCTACTGGGCAGCTTTTGCGCACTACGGTAAGCCGGGTAAAGGCTATTACGGTAAGCAGATTGAGTGGGCGGCTTGGGAGAATGGTGTCGACGAAGATCGACTGATGGTGTTCGATACTGAACTCGATCGTGGGATTCGGATGTCATCAGAACGCTTGTATCTTCAGGGTCTCAAGCAGGTATTTTTTGAGGAAAAAAACTTTGCTGATCAGGAGGAGCACTGTCGTGCGTATCAAATGTTGTTTACCGGTGCGGCTTTTGTTCAGGCGGAGCTTGACGGGTTAGGTGGTGTAGGTTGTGCAGAGTACGATCTGTGAACGGGGCAGAGTGACCTGCAGGTTGAGATAAAATAGACGCGGTTATTGCATTAAATTCAAGATCTGATGCCTAGTACTATCGCGCCCTATTCGAAGAGCGGAGAGTGATTGTTTTCGCAGTGGCTTGATACCCAGCAAAGCGCCACTCGAGTGCTGGTATTTTTGGTTGTGTCACTGAATTATTATGCGCATCGAGGTGACTCTGGCGACATGCTTCGGTCTGAAATACTGAAGGCATGTTTCGGAGGTTTTGGTAACCGAAGCAAGGCGTGTCGATTAATCGGCTTTTTGGTATTGTGGTCCGAATTCCTTTCAGAAGCGATAACCGATGCGACTCCTCAGTGGTGACCTCAGTCCTTACAGTGCAAAAATAAGAATGCAGATTTACGCGATGGATATCGCTGACGATTTTGTATTCGATCTACCCTTGGCAGAATTTGTCACTGGCCGTTTAAAGGATATTTCACCGTTGGGACGCATCCCGATTTTAGAAACGGAACACGGTGCGATTCCTGAGTCGGAGGTCATCGCAGAATACATCGACGAAATGTATCCCGAGCGTTCGATGCTGGGTCAGACACCGATCGAGCGTGCTAACGTTCGCGTCATCTCACGGATAGGGGACACCTATCTGTTAAACAATATTTTCTTATGTCTCGGCCAGCTTGCGACCCCCGACCGTAATCAAGGTGTTATCGATTTGCTCATGGGGCAGCTGTTGCGAGGCGCTGTTGCGCTGGAAGAGCATCTGGCGTCTCAGGGCTATGCGACTGGGGGGGAGGTGTTAACGCGTGCCGACTGCAGTCTTGTCCCTGCACTGTACATGTGTGACCGAACGGTCCCGAGGCTGGGTGTGGCTAACCCCATTGTGGGGCATCCAAAGACGGAAGCTTATTGGGCGCGGATTCAAGAAAACGAACACGCGGCACGCATAATTGTCGAGATGGATCGTGGGTTAAAAGCCCGTCTTGACGGGACCGAACAGCAACGCGTGCAAGAAGCAATGGAGGCCGCCGCCGCGTTAACAAAGCGCTAGGCGCAGTTTTCTGCCAGAGCGGATTCAAGAACGACAACTGGAGTCAGTATGGCCCCCTTAACGCACAGTTATTTCTGCGGCGCGTCGACCACGCAGATTATCTATAAGACGATCGGCCGCTACTTTGATGAGATTGTCCAAGAGCATCCTGATAATTCTGCCTTGCTTGTTCGCCACCAAGGGATTTCCTGGACTTACAGGGAGCTTCAAGCGCGGGTTGATCAGTTGGCCAGTGGCTTACTGGCACTCAATGTGAGGCCGGGCGATCGTGTTGG
>JAQXEB010000220.1 GCA_029251065.1 Luminiphilus sp. | reverse complement strand
ATGGCGATGTTGGTGACCCACTTGAGTGCTGCCTGCGGATCGCTCGCCTGGATGACCATGGAGTGGATTCGTCACGGAAAACCGTCTGTCTTGGGTATTGTGACGGGCATGGTCGCAGGCCTGGGAACCATTACGCCTGCATCCGGCTCGGTGGGACCTGCTGCGGCTGTTGTCATCGGCCTCTCAGCCGGTGTCGTCTGTTACTTTGCGACGATCACACTGAAAAATACCCTCAAAATCGATGACAGCCTGGACGTGTTTCCTGTTCACGGCGTGGGCGGAATACTAGGAACTGTGCTGGCAGGTGTTTTCTGCGCTCCCGGTATCGGTCTTTTAAGTGGTAATGGATTCTCAGACGGGATTAGCAGTATCGGTGGGCAGCTTTACGTCCAAGTCTTTGGCGTGGCGGTGACGTTTGCCTTCGCACTCATTGGCAGCTGGGTTTTGCTCAAGGTCGTCGACAGCCTGATTGGTCTCCGCGTTGATGAAGAGCAGGAAACCGAAGGTCTCGACCTGGTCCTGCACGACGAGCGCGGCTACGATCTGTAACGGCGGCGTTGACCTCAAAAACGCGAGTGCTAGGTGTGTTCGTTCGTTATTCGGACTTTCACACCGAGCTTCTCAAATGCGGTTTTTGATTCTGAGACCTCCCACAGGGTGAGCGGGTGGGTGCGTCGCCAGGCATCTGGGAAGCGCACTTTTAGCTTTTCACCCTTCGCCCTTGCGGTAAAGTCCGGCTCAATCGTTGTTGGGCCGGCATGCTTAAGGATTACGGCCAATCGCAATAAGACCAACATTCGAGCAAATTTTTCGCGTTTCTTGCTGGGAATATCGTCAAATAGGTAAGGCGGTAGCTTACCCCTGTGTCCTCTGAGCAGCCGGCTCATCACGATCTGATCGCCTTGGGAGAATCCAGGCATATCGGAATTTTCAATCACGTAGGCAGAATGCCGGTTGTAGTGCTTTTGTGATATCCCAATGCCGATTTCATGCAACCTTGCTGCCCACGTCAAAAGCGCTATGTCTTCATCGGCGAGCAGCCAGGAACTGGCAGTGAGCGAGGCGAGGTGTCGCGCGTAATTACCTACGGTTTCCGAGGTTGGAACGTCGACCGAATAACGCTGAAGCATGGCCTGAATGCTTCGCTCCCGGACGTCCTCGTGACCGAGGCGCCCCATGAGATCATAGATAACACCTTCGCGAAGTGCGCCCGATGAGGTCCGCATCACCTCGATACCTAATACGTCAAAAATTGCAGTTGTGATTGCAACGCCTGCGGTAATGACCCCACGTCGTCGTTCGCTGAGTCCTTCGAGATCAATCTCATCCACAACGTCGAACTTGAGAAGTGCTTTGCGCAGTTTATTCAGTGATTTCCCGTCGATTCCTTCGGACCGCCAGCCTGCCGAGGTAATCATGAGTTCGATCGCTTGAAGCGTTCCGGAAGAGCCCACGGCTTCGGCCCACTGACTGTGCTTAAAATTTCGGCGGATATGCGAGACTTCTAAACTTGCTTGTTCATAGGCCCGATTAAAGTTGTGTTTTGTAATGACCCCGTCGATGAAAAAGGCATCAGAATAGCTCACACATCCAAGTTGCAAACTTTCGAGCTTTTTAGGTTCGAAGCGTTGCCCAAGAATAAATTCAGTACTCCCACCGCCAATATCCACAACGAGTCGACTTTTTTCGTCATCAGCGAGTGTGTGTGCCACGCCTAGGTAGACGAGGCGTGCCTCTTCTCGTCCGTAAATGACGTCAATAGGGGCGCCAAGGATTGCCTCGGCGGGCTCTGTAAACGCGTTACGGTTTCTTGCTTGGCGCAAAGCATTGGTGCCTACGGCTTTAATTTTTAATGGTTTTACTGAGCTTAGAAGTTGCTGGAATCGCTCAAGACACGCCAAGCCTCGTTGAATGGCTTCGTCAGTGAGCAAATGGTTATTCAAATTTTTTCCCAGCTGTACTTTTTCTGCAAGGACGTGCAGAGGTCTTATTTCGCCATGCTCAAGACGGGCCACAATGAGGTGAAAGGAGTTACTTCCAATGTCGACCGCGGCGTAAATAGGTTCCGCGCTGTTGTCGGACGGCAGCTGCATTACTGAAAGGTCTAAGTTCACGTTAAATTCCAACCACAGCGATAGGGTGAAGCATAACTAATCAGTCACGCAAGGGTAAGCGCGACAGCGCTCATGTGCGACAAAACAGCTTGGGAACACGTTGTGTGATACGTGTCAGTAGCTCATAACCAATGGTGTCGCAGTGGTTTGCAACTTGGTCGATAGACGGCCTTGCGCCCCACAACGTTACAGGACTACCCACGTTGAGTTGCGGCTGGTCGGTAATGTCCGCAGTGATCATGTCCATGGATACTTTGCCTGCCAACGGAATGAGACCAAAAGGCGAGCCAATAGGCGTCCCGTCTCTGGCGGCGCGCGGGTATCCATCGGCATAGCCGACAGGAATGGTGGCGATTCGGGATGCGCGTTTTGCAACCCAGCGGCCTGAGTAACCGACCGACTCTCCTGGTTCGATGCAACGGATACTGGCTATTTGCGAGCCGAAGGTCATGACTGGCTTGAGTGTTTTCTCACTCACTGAACCGCCATAAAGTGCGTATCCGAGCCTGACCCAGGTGTCGTTATCGACGGCCCGGCCCAGCAGGCCGGCGGAGTTAGAGAGACTCGTTTCCTTTGTGTCCTGTGTGACCATTGCCCAGGCTCTTTTTTGCCGCTGGGTGATGGTCGACTCGGAGTGCTCTGCGTCGGCGAGGTGACTCATTAGCACCGTTTTACGTATTCCTGTGGACGCCAGCGTCTGACGTACTGTCGCCAACGAGTCGGGTGAAAACCCGAGCCGATGCATCCCCGTATCGCATTTGATCCAGACCGCTTCAAAACGCGCGTTGCTCTGCTTCAGCCAGTCGAGTTGATCGTGATTTGAAATGGCGGGCCAAAGCGATGCGTGCACCGCAGCCTCCAGGTCATCGGCCGAATGTGGACCCTGCAATACAAGGATAGGGTGTTCAATTCCGGCCGATCGAAGCGCGAGCGCCTCTTCAGTGATAGCGACTGCAAAAGCATCAACGTGCTCAGACAGTGCATGGGCACATTCAGTTGCACCGTGGCCGTATGCGTCTGCTTTCACAACTGCCATGAACTTGCGACTACCTGCCTGTTTGCGGAGCGCTTGCGCGTTATCAGTCAGCGCCTTTAAGTCAATGGTGACCCGAGTTGGTCGACTCATTCGAACGTATCAAATCGGTGTTGTGCAAGGAGCGTCTGGGCGACAGCCCACACAGGACCGGCTACACCATCACCTACGACACGGCCGTCAATGGCGATAACGGGTGCGATCTCTTTCGTTGAGCTGCTCAGCCAGACCTCGTCGGCCTTTAAAACATCGGCACGTGACACCGGCTCGACTCGCACCTCAAAATCGCTGTACTGGCGCAGTGTGGCGATCGTCATGTCACGGGTTACCCCGGCGAGCTTATGCTGATCCAGAGCGGGGGTTCGGATCAGAGACCCCTCGACGATAAAGACGTTACAGGCGGCGGCCTCGGTTAAGAAATCGTCCTGGTCAAACAGCAGGATTTCACTGGCACCGGCGTTGATTCCTTCCATCATGTGAAGCACATTTCCCAGCAGCGATGTGCTTTTAATATGGCATCGTTGCCAACGCAAATCTTCGCCGGTACTTACCGTCCACAGCGTTGCGGAATCAACATTGCCGTCTGGCGGTGCAGGAATATCGAACGCGTAAGCAAAAAACGTCGGTTGCGATACCTCAGGAAACGCATGACCGCGCTTTGGTGTGACGCCGCGGGTAATTTGCAAGTAAATGCCTAGATCGCCGTTGCCATTGCGAGTCAGCAGTTCTTCAAAAATGTCGAGTAAGTCGGCCCGAGTCCAGGGGATGTCCATCTGAACTTCACGTAAACCTCGTTCAAGCCGATTTAAATGCAGATCGGCGCCCACGAGGCGGCCTCCGTACGACGGAATAACCTCGTAAATGCCGTCACCAAACAAAAAACCACGGTCCATTGGCGAGACACGTGCGTCCTCGAGCGGTAAAAACTCATTATTGAGATAAGCAATTGTCATAGAGCAGCTCACATTACCCAAAATTACGCGCTTGCTAGATTAATCCATCGCTCTATAGTACGTGAGCATTGGACTGTATAAAAAGGATAAAGAAGCATGCCGACT
>JAQXEB010000219.1 GCA_029251065.1 Luminiphilus sp. | reverse complement strand
CGAGATCCACATACTCCATATTATAGAGCCCTTATCGCTCACGTATGGCGCCGACCTGCATGTGGATACCTCGTCTCTGCAAGAGGAAATTAATGAACAGGCAGAGATTCACCTTCAGGATCTTGCAACGCAACTGAGCATTCCTAGCCAGCATTGTCACCTCGCAAGCGGGCGCCCGGAAAAAGAAATACCCGCAGTGGCAAGTCGCATCGCAGCAGACCTTATCGTCCTTGGAAGTCACGGACGCTGGGGACTCGAATTACTCTTGGGAACGACGACCGACGGCGTGGTCAGCGCAGCGGAGTGCGACGTCCTAGCCATCCGGGTGGAACGAGATAAGTAAGCAAGCCTCAGGCGGTAAAGCGCTCAACATCGAGCGTGTCAAAAGGCCAATTCAACTCCGAACCGTCGGCGCGTTTCAATACGGGTATGCGAACACCGTATAATCGGACGAGGTCAATCTGCGACGAAATATCGACTAAGTTACATTGGACGTCCAGGTAATCCAGCATCTCCTCTGCTTGTTCGCAAAGGTGGCAACCAGGACTCGTGAACAGTGTTAATGGCATACTCTACCTTCTCTCTTACTAATGCTCTTCTCTCTCGAGAACGCCCCTAAAAATGGACCTATCTCAGACCCTCACCATTTACGGCCGCAAACCTGTGCTTGAGGCGCTTTCGGATGCCTCATTGACGCCTCGGAAACTGCACCTGGCTCACAGTAACAAGCCAGGGGAAATTGTAAGGCAGATTCAGAGCGCAGCCAAAATACGAGGTGTGGCTACCCAAACACACGACCGCGCTTCGCTCTCTCGCATTTCACGCAACGGCAAGCAAGATCAGGGCGTGGCGTTGGACTTGTTTTGCCCCCAGTTTAATTCGTTGACGTCTTTTCTAAGCACGCTTGAAACTAAAAATACGGCGGACTTTAGAGGTGTCCTCCTCGACGGCGTCACTAACCCGCAAAACGTCGGCATGACAATCAGGTCGTGTTGTGCCGCGGGAGTGGATGCAATTTTTTACCCCAAAAAGTCCGTCGCCGCATTGGGCCCATTGGTCATTAAAGCCTCGGCGGGCACTGTTTTTAGCGCTCCCATTATTCAATGTGATGACGCTTTAAGCTGTGTCACCGATCTTCAAAGTCAGGGATTCCAAATTGCCGTTATGGACGGCCACGCAAAGACGTCATTATTCGACTACCACCCCGACACCGCGACGGTTTATGTCTTGGGGGGCGAGACGGACGGCGCAAGCCCTCAAACAATGAGAGCCGCCAATCTGTCGTTGCATATCCCCATGAAAAATGGCGTTGAGTCACTCAATGTGGCGGTTACAGCAGCGCTCGTCGCGTTTTACAGACATTAGACGAGCGCCTTTGAAACGGGCGACCGATTATTGATCACCGAGGGCCGCTACTTCTGGGGCATCTGCCGTCCCATTCTCAACAGCCAACCAAGCCTGTCGCAATACGTAGTGGCGAATTGCCTCAATTTCTGCGTCATCGATAATGTCTGAGAAGCCAACCATACCGTTGTCGGTAAGTGCGCCATCGCGAACAATGGCAGTCCACGCGGCCTCGTTGGCTGATATACCAGACCACCGCAAATCAGGTATGACACCTGAGCTAATGGCGTAGGCGCCGTGACAGAACTGACAGTTCTCAGCAAAGCGTTGCATACCCAGCTGCCATGTCTCGGCATCGCCGATCAGTGGCGCCTTTGGGCTTTCGACAACTAAATAGTCTAGTGGCGATGGAAGCTCGGCCTTGCCGCCGAGTTTCATGGTAACAATGCGTCCGGGCTCTGGAGTCACGGGCTTCTCCAACGCCGCACCGTAAATCATCATGGAAACATTGCCCCATCCCGACAACACCGACACGTATTGTTCACCGTCGAGTTCGTAAGTCATCGGTGCTGCGGCTGCGTCACCCACTAATCGCTGAGTCCACATGCGCTCACCTGTTTCAGCGTCATACGCGACAAACTCACCCCGCTTATTTCCCTGAAAAACCAGCCCTCCGTCAGTACTCAAAGTGCCACCGTTGAAGGCCTGGGGAAAAGGCACTATCCAAGCAGGCTCACCTGCCACCGGATCCCAAGCGACAAGGCTTCCGCCATCGAGCGTTTGCGTATACGCGATCGTACCTTTCGGAAATTCGTACGCCCAGGCCGAAGCTGAGTCATACCCCGTATTCCAGTGGCTCTTGGCACTGCGGGCAGCATCGTTATCAACGTAAACATAGGGCAATGCGAGATTCGTGGGAATGTAGACGAGACCCGTCTTGGGATTAAATGACATGGGGTGCCAGTTGTGAGCCCCTGTGGGGCCTGGCACAACCACCATATTATCCAGTTCGATCGCCTCTTGAGTGATCACAGGCCGACCATTCTCGTCGATCTCACCCGTGGTCCAATTCTGCTCGGAGAACGGTGTCGCCGACAAAAGCTCTCCATCTTGAGCATCAAGCACGTAAAAGAAGCCGTTCTTGGGCGCCTGCATGACCACTCGGCGACTCGCGCCATTTTCTCCAAGCGGAAGATCTGCAAGCACCATTTGTTGAGTGGCCGTAAAGTCCCACTGATCACGCGGTGTTGTCTGGTAATGCCACCGATAAGCGCCAGTATCCGCGTCAAGCGCGAGTACGGAGGATAAGAAGAGGTTGTCGTAGGCACCACTAAAATCACCCTCAGGGTCGCGTATAGACGCATTCCAGGGCGAGCCGTTTCCGACGCCCACGAGAATCTGGTCATTCACTGTGTCGTAGACAATAGAGTCCCAGGCAGTGCCACCACCGCCGTCGGTTGTCCAAGCGCCAGTGTCGCCCCAACTGTCATTCGCCAGCGCTGCAAAAATTGCATCAGACGCAGCACCGTCAGGCTCTTTATTTGGATTGGGGACCGTATAAAAACGCCACTCGAGATCACCGCTCTCGACGTTGTACGCAGTGACGTAACCTCGGACACCCAACTCCGCGCCCGAGTTTCCAATA
>JAQXEB010000218.1 GCA_029251065.1 Luminiphilus sp. | reverse complement strand
GTTTACTCTAAGAGCATATCATGCAGCCAAATTTCGACTTGAGTGCCGCCCGACAACTGCCTTATCCCTGAAATAGCAAGATCCAAAAGATCGGCTAAATCTGTCGCAGACAACATTTGTCGTTCCAATACCGCAACCTGTCGTCTTGCAAACTCGACAATTGAAAGGGGGGACTGCGCATCGCGCACTTCATTTTCTCCGCTGATTGAGTCCGTCATTATTATCCTAGCTTTGACCTCGTAAGTTCACCCTTGCTACAGGGAAATTATTTCAGTTCCAAACACTACTGTGTGGGCCGATCTGTTACAATACACGTCACCTGCGGGGTGGCAATGCCTGAGATGCTCTTAGAGTAAACCCGTTGAACCTGAACCGGCTAGTACCGGCGTAGGAACAGGACTTCAGAGCACACTCGCTCGACCGAATCCCGTGTTTCCTTGTCGTTATACCCGCCATTTTGACATTACTCGACACACAGGAATTGTCACATTGAACCCTTACCTGCTTCTCGCTCGTCTCTCAGCGACCGTACTCCTCTTAACAACATCTGCCACGGGCATGGCTCAAGTTCCATCAGCGATCGAGGAAATCGTTATCACTGCCACGCTGATGACGTCCGACCGCGACCGAATGAGCTCAGACTCGCTCACAGCGGCCGATCTCTCAAGACGCTCCGCGATGCACTTTGAAGATGTGCTGACAACACTTCCAAACGTTGCAGCCTCCGCAGGCGCGTCACGCCAACGATTTTTCCAAATTCGAGGCATCGGCGAGCGAAGTCAATTCATTGAACCCATTAATCCGTCGGTCGTCATTTTACAAGACGGGGTGGATATCAGTGGTATCGGCGGTGCTCTCACGACCTTCGATACGGCGCAAATAGACGTCCTGAGAGGTCCTCAAGGCACGCTCATGGGCGCCGGGGCGCTGGCAGGACTGATAAACATTCAAAATAATATGCCCACCGATACTAACGTGGCCGACCTGGCGCTTGGATTAGAAAACTTTGGCGGTCGGCGTAGCAGTATCGTTGTCAATCGCCCCGTCTCGCCAACATTGTCTGCGCGAATCGCCCATCAAAATTACCGTTCAAACGGTTGGGTCGACAATGCGTATTTAGGCGTCAACGACACAAACAATCGCGACGAAACAACCACCCGACTGTCGATTCGTCAGCGCTACGATCGCAATACGATTGATGTAGGAGTCAGCCGAATCGATATCGCCAATGGGTATGACGCGTTCTCGCTCGATAACACTCGACAGACGCTCAGCGACAACCCGGGCGAAGACAGTCTAGAGCTTGACACGGGCTTTGTGCGCTGGAATCACCAGGGCGACCGGTACGAGTCACAGCTGCAAGCAAGCTCGGTTAGGGCTGACGCTCGCTACAGCTACGACGAGGACTGGAGCTTTGTTGGCATTGCGCCATTTTGGGAGTACAGCTCCTTTGACGCCTATGACCGAGACATTGAACGCCAAACACTCGAGTGGCGTCTGCGCCCCGTCACGAGCGCAAACACGCAGTGGACCGTGGGCCTTTATGCACGCGACGATTCACAAAAGCTGAAACGGCAATATACGTATTTAGCCGCACCCTTCGAGAGTACGAATACAACGCAAACTTGGGCGGCTTTCGGGCAGACATCTCAGCAAATTACCGATCAGTTGACCTTAACAGCCGGCGCGCGTATCGAGTATCGCGATGTTGACTACCGGGATTCAGCCGAGGTCGATACGACATTCAGCGACCGTTATTGGACTGGCAACGCCAGCATCGAATGGACAGTTAATGATCGCAATGCGCTCTACATGACGCTCTCTAGAGGGGTTCGAGCCGGCGGCTTTAATGCAACGCTTTCATCAACACTGCTCTCGTTCTCCGACGAGATCAACATTGCTCCCTATGCCGACAACTATCGGTTTGGTGAAGAAGCGGTCGTAAATACTGAGCTTGGGTGGCGTGCTAGCCGTCTTAACGGTGACTTAAGAACCGTCTTGACGGTGTTTAATATGGCGCGCAGCAACCAACAAGTGAAGAGTTCATTGGTCATCCCGCGAGCGGACGGCAGCACATCATTTACCGATTTCACTGACAACGCGGCCAGCGGAACCAATCAGGGCCTTGAGGGCCGACTCGATTGGAGCGTCAGCCAAAACCTCACGATTAACGCAGGCGTAGGATTGCTCGAGGCGGCCTTCGATCGTTACGTTAATGTGGACGGCACTGATCTCTCTGGCCGGGATCAACCGCAAGCGCCCTCATGGCAGTATCGACTTGGCGCGACGTGGGCCCTGACAACGGCGTTGAATGCGAGTCTTGAGGTCACTGGACGTGACAGCTTTTTCCTCTCTGATCGTCACAACGTCAAATCGCCCACGGCGGAGCTGATTAATGTCGCTCTGGCGTGGACAGACGGTCCCTGGTCACTGACCGTATGGGGTCGCAACATGACAGATGAACTCACCATTACCCGAGGGTTTGGTACATTCGGGAACGATCCACGCAAGGAGTATGCGCTCGAGCCCTACTATCAGTTTGGCGAGCCGCGTACAGTGGGCGCGACCGTCGGCTATCAATTCGGAGACTAAACATTGAGACTGACCGCAGAACTGAGTTTGTATCCGCTCGCAGGAGACGTAGAGGCGCCTGTTTGGGCATTCATTGAACACATCATCGCCAGCAATTGCTGTAGCGCAAGCACCAACTCAATGAGCACGCAGATCACCGGCGACAGCGGCGATATTTTTAACTGCGTTCATGCGGCGTTGGAAGCAAGCTATGCGCAATTTGGCCGTCAGGTGTTGGTTGCCAAATTCATACCCGAACACCACGTCGACGTCGAACCCCCAAAACCGACATGAATCCCTTAGAAATCAGCGCAGTGATTCTCGCCTTGGCTTACCTGCTACTGGCGCTGAGGCAAAATCGACTCTGCTGGATCGCTGCGTTTATCAGTGCGCTCATTTATTGGGTGGTTTTTGCGGAGATCAAACTCTATATGGAGGCGGTTTTGCAGCTTGTCTATGCGGCCATGGCCGTTGTGGGTTGGGTGTCTTGGGGTAAAGACAACAGCGCCGACACCTTACCGGTGACAACCCGTCCCCTGCGTTTTCACATCGCGGTTATCGCCGGGATCTGTATCGGGTCTGCATCAGCAGGCGCCCTACTGTCGAACCTGACCGATGCGGCGCGTCCATTTGTTGATACCACCACCACCGTTGCCGCCATTGTCTGTACTTGGATGGTCACCCGTAAAATTCTCGAAAACTGGTTGTACTGGATCGTGATCAATATTGTTTCCGTTTGGCTCTATCTCGACCGAGGGCTCGAACTCACCGCAGGTTTATTTGTCCTCTACATCGCACTCTCTATAGCCGGCTACCGATCATGGCGAAAAACCCTGATTACCGCCTAGCCTCAGTCCAAGAGGTGCTTGATCACTGGCGTCACTGGAACGGTGATTTTTCGGGATCTACGCGGCCAGAATTACACGAGGTGGTGGGTGAAGGTACGGCACATCGAGTGTATACCCTGCGAGGTGCACCGAACTGGGTGCTTCGTCTGTCGACTAAGCGCCATAACCACAGCGTGAATAATCATTCAGCAGAACTGGCGTCTTGGCGACGCGCAGCCTCAGCCGGACTGGCCCCCCGCATTGGGTGTGAGAGTAAAGACGGTCAGGCCGTCATTACCCAACGACTGATTTTTAACGAGGTCCCCCCGCGTGAGCACGCCGCTCTGCTAAGGTCGATTCACGCACTGCCAGACAGCTCACCGCCACTTTCACTCAAGAAAATCACGGCACAGTACTGGGAAGCGATCGCGCATAAGTCGTTGACGGAATTGGCTCTGGATCCTCGCTCAGCAAACATTTCGAAGGATCTTGAGCTGTTAGACTCAGAGTCACCCTGTTTTTGCCACAACGACTTAACGCCTGAAAATATTGGCCGCAGCAACGATCAATTTTTGGCCGTCGACTGGGAATATGCGGCGCGCGGCAATCGACATTTTGATATCGCGATCGCCAGCGAGCACATGGCCCTCTCAAAGCGGTATGCTTTTGCCAAAGCGGTCGCTGGCAATGCGTTTAAAGAGGCCAACTGGCAGGCTGCCTGCCGAGTCGCCTTGCTCACCACCCACCTTTGGCAGTTGGCCGTGAACAACACAACCAGCGAGGCGCTTACCCAAAAAGCGCTTGCGCGAATCTGGACGAATCATGAGTAAACCGTGGCATATATTGGGTGTGGGAAGTATCGGGGGGTTATTTGCCCATCGGTTGTCTCAGGGCAACGCTTGCGTGAGCCTCCTCACTCACAGTGCCGCGCCATCAAAGAGGACAATTACGCTTGAGTCGACCGAACACGGCACGATTGAAAAACAATTTAACTGTGACTGGGAAGCCAACCGGTCTGAACTCAGCCGATTACTCATCACCACTAAAAGCTGGGCCGCCGGCGACGCATTGCAGCGAGTGGCGCACCGATTGACACCCGACACCGTAATTGTCGGCATGATGAACGGTATGCAGCACATTGAAGACATCAGGCGCATCGCACCAGAGAGTCAATTGTTTTGGGCATCAACAACAGCCGGGTGTCACCGGCAAGGCGATAAGTGGGTTGCGGCAGGGTCGGGCAACACCATGATCGGTACTGACAATACAGCGCTAGAGCCAGAATGGCTCGACGACTGGAAGACCGGTGTGCCGCATCTTTCATGGCGTGCCGACATCACCACCGGACTGATTGAAAAGGCCGCCATTAATGCCTGCATCAACCCACTGACCGCAATACACCAGGTCAAAAATGGGGCGTTACTCGATCCGCCGCTTTACCAACCACTGGAACGCATCATCGGGGAAGTGGCAGGCGCGTTGACCGCGCTGGGCTACCCCGCGCTCGCCGCGACACTACGAGACACAACCCACAGGGTCATTCGCGACACCGCACAGAACACATCGTCAATGCTGAGCGACATACTCCATAAAAGGCAGACCGAAGCCGATTCGATACTGGGGTGGTTTCTTCGCCAAACGAACACTGAGTTAGCCGAGATTGAGCAACTGTCTATTCAGCTGAGAGCACTCGAGCAAGCTCAGTAAGCGCCGCGAGCCACACCTGATCATCGGGGGTATTAATCACAGACGAGTGATGAAGGCAGCGGCGGCCGGCACTCTTGTGCTGCACCAACAACTCGCAAACACCCCGTGCACAACTAATATCCATTGAAATCAAATCCGAGTTTGCCGCCTGCGTTTGAATCCATGACTGGGGCAGTGAATCCTTAAATACTGTCCGCACCCACTGACTATTGAAAGCACTGGGTAATACCGTGGCTGGCGAGACTCGCGCTGTATCGACCTGGAGTGAATAACGGTGTACCGGTTGGTATGCGGCAAGACTCAATACTGTCAAAAGCGCACCCACTAGTAACCAACGCCACCCTCGACTCGGAGACTGAGACCCTGCCCAATGCGGGAAATCAAAAATGGTTTCGGGCGTGGGTTCGGGCGGCGATCGACACTGAACAAGTCTTGCTAGACTTGCACGGCTCAAAGGCTCTAGCCAGCGATAGCTGAGTTTTAGTTTATGCTCAAGATCGAGTGCACCAGGGCGCAAACTTGGATCGATCCGTGTTGCGGCAGCAGCCACATTCAGCAGATCCGAGAGCATGTCAGCTCGTGCGTTTTGCTGACTCATTTCAACAGCAACCGCCTTTCTTTGGTCATCAAGCACAACTGTAGGCGCGGCCTTGGTAATGAGCCATATGATCACCGCACCTGCTGACCAGGTGTCCGCTGCCGGGAGGCTGGTACGCTGTGTGGACCGCTCAGGTGCAGCAAAGCCGATTGTCGCAGCAGCTGATTGCGGCTCGCCCACACGGCTGCACACCTCGAAGTCTAAAAGCCGAACTTGCCCGTGCACATCGACAACGATGTTGTTTGGCGATAAATCGCCGTGCACGAGACCCAGACACTCAAGACAGGTCAGTGCGCTAATTAAATCTCTAGAAATTAAATAGATGCTTTCTGGACTGAGCTCCTCCAACAAATCAATCAGAGGAGCACCTTGAACAAACTCCCCTACGAGCCATGTTTTGCGACCGTCAGGGATGACGGCAAAAACGGTGGGGATTGCGGGATGAACTGCATCCACCCGTGCTTGCAAACTTTTCAAGATATCCTCGGACTGCGCATCTAACAGTGAGTCCACCCGCTTGACCGTGACCAGTCGACTCAGTAGGCGATCCCGTGCGAGCCAAACCTCGCCTTGCCCCCCTAATCCCAATCGATTGAGGAACGTCATTGGCGCATGCGCATCAGCCGATAGCCACGGTGATTTCAGCCACTTAAACCACTTCATTTGCCCGCGCTCATGCTTCGAAGTCGCTGCGCGATAGCCGACCTCGAAACCTTAAGTCGGCGGCTCAATGCATCCAGATCTTTACCCACATCGGCAATTGCTTGCCGAATATCTCGATCCGCCAGCTGCCCCATCAGCGTCACGCTCGCAATGTGTCTGAACCGCCTGTAAATCGCTTGTCGGGACAATCCCAGACGACGCGCCGTTTCTGCTACCTCGTAATTCGCGGCCTCATGAGCCTCAACCAACTGCCGATCAGTGATCTTTAACGGTATCGTTTTAGTCGGCTCAGCGGTTGGGCGCCTAACACGTTTCGCATCAAGATCGAGCGCGTTTCGCTGCGCCGCGAGTAAGAGTTCGCGGACATTACCCGGCCACGCTTCATACAAGGCCGAAAAGCAAAAGCTCGCCCACGCAGCCGCAATATAATGCGACTCGCGAGCCGCGCTAAGATTTAGCGCAACACTGTGTTTCGCTGTCTCGACATCCAACGAGAGAAGCAGTAAACCGATGTCTTCACAGCGATGACTCAGTGGTGGAATCTTGATGGTGATACCTGACAAGCGCTGCAGCAGCGCATTCTTAAAATCGACTCGATTGTCTAAATGAGCGTCAGTGGCCGCAATAATCCTCACGTCAACGGTCGTCGACTTACCGCCAACAACCTGAACCTCCCCCTCTTGAAGTGCTCTGAGTAACTTCGGTTGGAGCGAGGCCGGTAAGTCGCCAATCTCGTCAAGAAATAAAGTGCCTTCGTCGGCGTCAACGAAGTAGCCACTGCGCTTTTCAGCCCCGGTATAGGCACCACGAGCGACCCCAAAAAGCGCCGTATCAATCAGACTTTCAGGCAGCGCAGCCATATTAACGCACACCAAACGGTTGCCAGCGCGGGCGCCGCGCTTGTGAATTAAACGCGCCACCACCTCCTTACCAACACCAGACTCACCCCGAAGTAATACGGGTAAGTTGCATCGAGTGGCGACATCAATCAGCCGACGGACCGATTTGGCTTCAGGCGAGACGCCTGTAAAACCGCCGGAGTCCAAGACGGGTGTTAAGCTCGTCTCTGGCACGAGCCGTAGCCAGCACACCACCGCATGACCAAAGCGAACTGCAACCCCACTGCTCAACTCACTGTGAGCCAGTGACATTGATGACGACTTATCTCGCCCTACCTGAGTGTGCGACTGAGTCGAAATATCAGAGACATCGAGACCCCGCGGATGCTGTTTAAGCCCCATTGCGCGTCGACTGATGTGCGGCTCGCTGAGCGCGAGACCATCATTGAACAGGGGTGCATTGCGGCCAATGACACTGGCAACAAGACGCAAAGCACCGGAGGCGTCGAGCGTCCCGAGTTTCATTGAAGCGCCAATGCGAGCCAGGTCAGGATGGAACACCACAGTCAACATCAGCTGCAGTGATTCGGAGGGCTGATCAACGTCTCCGGTTCGCAACGGAGCCCTGGTCTTTTCGCCGGGTTGCATGCTTCCCCCAGACCTTTACGTTGTTATTTTTATTAACTTCAGCCTAGTTTAGATTCAGAGGACAACCAAATTTATCTGGGTTTTGTCGCGAAACGGCGGAGTCACGTCGATGACAGAGGCTCATCATCTTTACTTAAGTGCAGTAAGTAGAACGCGGCGCCCGCACCGAAAAATGCCGTCACCCCCACGCTGCCAAAATACAATTGATAACCGACTGCTTCGCCGTAAGTTGTAATGAGGTAGGTGTTGAGCATGGGCATGTAGATGTCTGGCGTGTATCCGATCATCGACACCATACCGATGGCGAG
>JAQXEB010000217.1 GCA_029251065.1 Luminiphilus sp. | reverse complement strand
CGGAGCAAAATAGACATGTCGAGCCATCAAGATCGCCCTCGCTGGAACGATATTTTTGTAAAGCGCCCCGTTATTGCGATCGTGGTTTCGCTCCTACTCCTTCTTGCGGGTCTGCGTTCTGCGATCGACATCCCAGTGCTCCAATTTCCGGTCATTAAGAGCTCGTCCATCCAAATCATGACGCCTTACCCAGGAGCAACCGCCGAATCGGTGCAAGGGTTTGTGACCGAACCGATCGAACGAGTGGCAAACGCAATACCGGGCGTCGATTACGTCGAATCGACAACCACCTCGGGCGAGAGCATCGTCACGGCCTGGATGAAACTCAATGAAGACAGTACCGACGCACTCGCAGAACTGTCCTCAGGACTCAGCCAAATTCGACGTGAGCTTCCCGACGGAGCCGAAGACCCCTTCATAGAGGTCAGTCGTGCCGACAGCCCTTACGCCAGCTTTTACCTCGCAGTGAGGGTCCCCGAGACACGGCCATTAGGCGAGGTTACTGATATTGTTCAGCGCGATATCGTTCCACAGCTGACGTCGGTCCCCAACGTGCAGCGTGTGGAGAACAGTGGAGTGCGACCGGCCATGCGTATTTGGCTAAACGCCTGGAAAATGGCGGCGCTCAATGTCACCGCGCACGAGGTCCGTGACACGCTTCAAAGTAATAATGTCATTGGCGCCTTGGGCGCCAGTGAAAGTGCGACTCAACGCATTACGCTAAAAACCGACGCCACGGCACGGACAGCTGAAGACTTCCAATCCATGATCATTCGATCAGAAAACGGGGCGGAAATTAGGCTCGGTGACGTCGCCCGGATTGAGCTCGGCATTGAAGAGATGCAAATGCGCAGCCGTTACGATCAAGACATTGTTGTCTTTCTGCCCATTTACGCAGCACCGGGCGCCAGCGAGATCGCCGTTGCAGATGCACTTTACGACCGAATCGAGGAGATCAACAAAATTCTCCCCGACGACCTAGAACTCTTTATGGCGTTCGATATCTCAAACTACATGCGCGATTCATTGCGCGAAATTGTCATCACTCTCGGTGAGACTATTTTACTCGTCGGCTTCGTCGTAGTGGCGCTTATGGGCTCCTTTAGAACGGCCTTAGTACCGCTCATGACAATTCCTATTTCTTTGTTGGGCGCGGTAGCCGCCATGTCTGTTATTGGCTTCTCGTTCAACCTCCTGACCGTATTGGCCATTGTGTTATCGGTTGGACTGGTGGTTGACGACGCCATAGTGGTGGTTGAGAACGTAGCGCGTAATTTACGCTCAGGCATGTCGCGATACGACGCCGCACTCACCAGCTCACGTCGCCTTTTAGGACCGATTACGGCAATGACCGCAACGCTTGCTGTTGTTTACGCACCCATCGGCTTTCTCTCCGGCTTGTCTGGCGTGTTGTTCCGAGAATTTGCCTTTGCCTTGGGCATCGCGGTTTTGATTTCAGGCTTTGTGGCATTGACGCTCTCACCGATTTTGAGTGCCTGGGTGTGTCCAGACCAAGGGCACGAGTCCGCCACCACACGATGGGTGAATCGCCGTTTTGACCGAACAGCTGACATCTACGCGCGCGTGGTCGACTTCTCGCTGAAGTGGCGTTATCAACTTATCACCGCAAGTGTCTTTTTCTCCCTGCTGTCGGCACCGCTGTATCTATTTTCACTCAAAGAGTTGTCTCCAGTCGAAGATCAAAGCAGCCTCGGCCTGGTGTTCGAGTCGGCGCCTGAGGCGTCACTGGCAGAGACCTTAGAAGGTTTTTATCAAGTTGTGTCTACGCTCGACGACAAACCAGAGCCCTCGTACATGTGGCAAATTGTGACGCCGACAGGAGGCTTTGGTGGTCAAGAATTCGTGCCTCCAGGAGACCGCGATCGGCCCGTAAAAGACATGGTATTTGAGATCTACCAAAGCATAAAAGATTCAGCCATTGTCTCGGCCATTCCCTTTGAGGAGGCGTCGCTGCCATCAGCCGGTCGTTTCGACGTCGAGGTGGTTATTACCTCCTCGGACAGCAGTGAGAATATGCTGGACGTGGCGCGCAGTATTGTCGATGAAGCGCAATCATCGGGTAACTTCTTGTTTGTCGAAACCGATATAAAAATAGACCGTGTCGAGGCCCAGTTCGACATTGACAAGGAGCGTCTCGCAGATTTAGGCATGAGTCTGGGCGACTTATCCGCTCAAATGGGGCTGATGGTTTCTCCTACCTACATTACCCGCTTTGACGAGCGTGGCCGGGCCTATCGTGTCATTCCCATGTTGGAGGACGAGCAACGCGACTCACCCAGCGCGCTGTTGGATATTCCGATCAAAATCCCAAATGGCGAGCTGGTCCCTTTTGGCTCACTCGTCACCCTGACGCGCACAACAGAACCGCGTGCCCTAACTCGTTTTCAGCAGAAAGATGGTTTTAAGATTTACGGCGCCATTTTGCCGGGCACCACCAAAGACCAAGGGCTAAGCATGATCGAGAGCATTGCTGAGCGAACCTTACCCGACGGTTATGTACTGGATTACCTCGGTGAGTCTCGCGAGCTTCGCAGCGAAGGAAACACCATGACAGGCGTGTTGGGCATTGCGACAGTACTCGTCTTCTTAGTATTAGCCATACAATTTAACAGCTTCAGAGACCCGCTCATTATTTTGCTGGGATCCATTCCGTTGGCGTTATTCGCCGCGTTAACCATTACGTTTTTGAACTTCAGCACCATCAACATTTTTTCTCAAGTGGG